>CADBUA010000439.1 GCA_902797665.1 uncultured Lachnospiraceae bacterium
AAAGAGCTGTTCCATATGGATGAGGGGGACTTCGGCATGGTCTTCCCAAACATGATTCACCACTATCAGGTCTTTGACAAAAGACCCGGGCGTGCGGTCTACCTGATGGCCGCCCCGGACCTGACAGCAATCTACGCGGATATCATGATGAAGAAATGCCCCAGGAACCCCGTGATCAAAGCCAAGGATGTTCATCCAGATATCCCCTACGCCTTCCGGAGTCTCAACGAAACCCAGACAATGCTGAAAAAAGAAGCCCAGCGGAAGAAGAAAGAGGAGGAGATGAAGCATCCGGCCAGGGCAGCTGCCGCTCAGATCGCGGAGAAAGAGAAGGAAAAAGAGAAAGAGAAGGAAAACCACGGAAACATTTTTACCAGTTTCCGCCACACCGGTCTCCCCGACGGGAGCCCGGAGGAGACACGCTTCAACATCCTCGGCGGGGCTTACCTGACGATTATGCTGAACCGGGCAGCGGGGCAGATTGAACTGACGGATAAGGATCTGTTCGCCTCAGACGACATCATCTACCGCTCGGTCTCCTACCTCTCAGCCCACTTTCGTGAAGATCTGTCCCTGACGAAGATGGCAGAGGATCTGGGCTACAGCCCCTCTTCCCTCTCCCGGGTATTCTCGTCGACCTTCCACAGCAACTTCAACCGCTACCTGAACAGCATCCGGATCGACTATGCCTCGGACCTTCTCCGCTACACGGACCTTGATATCACAACAATCAGCGAAAACTGCGGCTTCGAGAGCCAGCGCACCTTCAACCGTGCCTTCTCGGACCTCTATCACATGACGCCGCGTGATTTCCGAAAAGCAAACCAGCAGACAGAATAAGCCGGGAATCCCCGGCTTTTTTCATGTTTGCAGGTATTTTGGAAGAACGGGGAAGAGGATCTAAGAGGCTGGAAAGTACCCATTATTCTTCCTCAGTAATGTGTTGTAGCAATGTACTGTAGCAGGACTCTCAGCCGATGCAGATGGTATTGCCTCCATCAACACGATACAGTTTAAGCCATGGGAATCATTCGACTTGCGGTTGAACTCCTATCCTTCCTGAAGACCGCCTTCTGCGTTGTCTGTTCCCAGAAAGCCTTTATTCCCTTTTGCCTTCGGAATATGCCCATCCCCGGAGTTTTCTAAGCATCTGGAAGGTCTCCACATCGTCCTCATTCAGTCGGATGTTGGTGACCCTTTCCAGTCCCTCCGGCGATGTCACTTTGAGCCCCATCACCGCCCCAGGCCGAAGATCCCCCTCAAGCGCCTGCATAAAGGGAAGCACGCGGGGATGCGCCTGGCGGCAAGCAGCCAAAGCGGACTGGACAGTTACCCCAGAAGTATCCGTAAATGTCATACGTCTTCATAAATGGACATGCGTTTGGTACAGGATTGGTACAGAGATGCTACAGTACTATTCATAGGAAAGCTCTGCCGGACTCTCTTATGTGGATGCCCCTCTATGTTTTCTTGTCAGATACCAGAGAACGATACCTGCATATTCCTTCTTCTGACCAGCCTCGTCAGTTTCCGAAAAGAGCTTTTTCATTTTGGCTATATCCCGGGCTTTCCAGTTCCCTGTCTTTTGCCACCTGGCCATCTCGTGAATGACTCGTTGTAAAACCGCCCTGCGGTTATCAGGAAGGCTCTGTTCTCTGCAATTCAGATTCAATCTCTCATTAAGGTCAGAATCTATCGCCTCGTTTTCAGAAAATATGATCCCTGTCCCTTTCCGGTAACCAATCGAATCGATATGCGCTTCCAGGCGCGGATCAACTGTTATCTCCTGTTGGCCTTTTCTTGTATCGCAGGTTTGATCCTTTTCCGGCAGGCCTTCCGAATTCTTATAGCAGACAGCCAGCATATTGGAATAATCCAGTTTTTCCGGCTCCGACAATTCTGCTTCCGGTTTCCAGTGTTCTATCCGTGTCTCATCCAGGCCAATCCGCCTCATGCAGTAAGCGCACAAGTATCCCTGCTCCCTCAGCAAGCCCTCTCTTATATCTGCCTTATCACAGCCATCATAATACGCATACGGCAATTTCCTGTACCGGGTCAATGACGGCGGTTCTTTGCCCTTCCTGATAAGAATCATCCATCATTCCTCCGGCCATTTCGTTTCAATATCATACATGGCCCTCATATCTGCTACCAGAGGAAACTCAGGAGCCGTTTTTTGGGAAACCGTGTCAAGGAGCTGCTTTGAAGCCTGATAATCCTCCCTGTCCATGGCTTCATAAAACGCCTTTACATCCTCATGAATCTCTTCCGGCAGCTCAAAATCGCCTTGGAACTGCCGCACTGCTGTATTCACATCCACACCATAATGGGATCTACTGTACTGTGGCTCGTCTCCTTCGATGTCGATCAGCCAGACATTTTCTGCTGACGCAAAGAGAATCGGTGCGTGGGTTGCAGCAATAAACTGGATA
>CADBUA010000440.1 GCA_902797665.1 uncultured Lachnospiraceae bacterium
GGTAAGCGGCCCCCCGCTCCCTTCTGTTCGAGCAGGGCATACTGCCGTTTCCGGCTCATGGACATGAGCTGATTGAAAAGCTCCTCCACCCCGTGCTTGTTAAAATCCCCGTGGGCCATCGCGCGGACAGACTCGATCTTGGCAGTCTCCCGCTCCCGGTCAAAAACCTTTCTGCCGGTCTCAACCTTGTAGGCGCCAACCTCATCTGTGACCTTCATCCGTTCCTCAAACATGCGGACGATCTCCCGGTCAATCTCATCGATCCTGTTCCGCAATTCTTTCAGATCTTTTGTCTCACTCATAAATGGCTCCCCGGTGCACGATTCTATTGCCCATTTTCTGCTCATTATAGCGAACTCCTGAAGGTTTTTCCATCCAGGCTGCCGCAAAATGCTGTGCGCCCTGCAAAGAAGAACGATATATCCACGAGCCTAAGAGTCCAGGATACAGGGACGCGATGGGACATGTCCCAGCCCCTCTGGCAGATCCGAAGGATTCCCTGTGCAAAAGCCAATCAGAAGGCAGAAGAGAAGGTCAATCAATGCCTGGTAAGCTGCCGGAAAGGCAGCGCTCTGCTCTCCCCCGGCGAAAGACATCTTGCAAGGGACTGGCCTTTTGTGTAGAATAAGCCGCGATGCGAATGAGGCTACTGAATGAGGCTACTAAGTGGAGGATAAGATGAGACATTGTATGAGTCCTCTGGACTTTTCGGTGGACGAGATCAATCAGCTCCTGGATCTGGCGGACGATATCGAGAAGAATCCTGAGAAGTATGCGCATGCGTGTGAAGGCAAAAAAATCGCAACCCTGTTCTATGAACCAAGTACCCGTACCAGGCTGAGTTTCGAAGCAGCAATGTTGAATCTCGGCGGACAGGTGCTTGGTTTTTCTTCAGCCGATTCCAGTTCTGCCGCCAAGGGGGAGAGTGTCTCCGACACCATCCGTGTCATTTCCTGCTTTGCAGACATAGCAGCAATACGCCACCCGAAAGAAGGCGCGCCATATGTCGCCTCCCTGGTATCCAGCATCCCCGTGATCAACGCGGGTGACGGTGGCCACCAGCATCCGACCCAAACCCTGACCGACCTTTGCACCATCCGCGCCCTGAAGGGAAAGCTTGGGGACATGAACATCGGCCTCTGCGGCGATCTGAAGTTCGGCCGCACCGTCCACTCCCTGATTTCCGCCCTGGTGCGTTATCCAGGCGTCCGCTTCTCCCTGATCTCTCCGGAGGAGCTGCGCATCCCGGACTATGTGGCCGAGGATGTACTCAAAAAGAACAAGGTACCCTATGAGGAGGTCATCCGCCTGGAGGACGTGCTGCCGGATCTGGACATCCTCTACATGACCCGTGTCCAGCGGGAACGCTTCTTCAACGAAGAAGATTACGTCCGCATGAAGGACTTCTACATCCTGGACGGCCCCAAGATGGAGCTGGCCAGAGACGACTGTTACGTGCTCCACCCACTTCCCCGGGTCAATGAAATCTCCGTCGAGGTGGACCAGGATCCCCGGGCCGCCTATTTCCGGCAAGTGCAGTACGGAGTCTATGTCAGGATGGCACTGATCCTCACCCTGCTGAATATCGAGGTGTGAGGCCAGGTAATCAAGGAGGTATCTCTATGCTGAGTGTTGGACAGTTAAACGAAGGCGTGGTGCTGGATCACATCCCCGCCGGCAAGGCCATGGACATCTACAAACGCCTGAAGCTGGACCATCTGAACTGCCAGATCGCCATGATCATGCACGCTCACTCCAACAAGATGGGCCAGAAGGATATCATCAAGGTCGAGGCGCCGCTGGAATCCCTGAACCTTGACGCTCTGGGCTTCATTGATCACACGATCACTGTCAACATCATCAAAAACGGTATGATCGTCGAGAAGGAGAAGCTGGACCTTCCGAAAAAGCTGATCAATATCATTCACTGCAAAAACCCCCGCTGCATCTCCACCATCGAACAGGGGCTGGACCAGGTCTTCTACCTGGCGGACGCGGAAAAGGTCATCTACCGCTGCCAGTACTGCGATGAAAAGTACCACGCGGTCAAAAAAAAGAAAGCCTGAAA
>CADBUA010000441.1 GCA_902797665.1 uncultured Lachnospiraceae bacterium
GACTTTTGCCACCGTCGTTTGGAAAGAAGGCTCCCCGAGAGGGGATTGAAACCCTTGCCTCTGACTCGGCGGATGGCATCGGGGCGGATTGTTTGGAAAGAAGGCTCCCCGAGAGGGGATTGAAACTACTCTACATTCGTGTAGAGCTTTTCAGCTATCTTTGTTTGGAAAGAAGGCTCCCCGAGAGGGGATTGAAACATCTGCATCTGAAGAATAATGTCTTTTGCATTGCCTATTACTATGCTGAAGAACCAACAGAAAGATGTGAGATAGATTGAAATCTGGTTAGAATTAAAACCGTGATGGAATGAAATGAAAATTAATGTAATGGAATATTTATTGTACAATAATATGAGTCCTACAAAACTTAGAGCACGGCAATAAATTAAGATGAAGTATAAAATAAAATTCAACACTACATGTTTACACAAAAATGGATAAACGACTGGGCTGAGGGGTTAGGAAAGGAGTGCTATGGCAGCAGTATTTATGGCATTTTCCGGAGCAGGGGATTACAGTAAGTGCACATATTACCTCAGTGAAGATGGGACGAATTCACTGAAAGTCGAGACCAGGCTTGCGCAGGAGGCGACTGCAGAAATCCTGGCATCAAAAGGAATACAAATTGACAGATGTGTTTTTCTTCTGACGAAGAAGTCACGCAGCATTAACTGGGAGAAGTATGTCCGGACGGATCGAAACAGTGGAGAGATTAGCGTGGAAGAAGAGGGGATTCTGCCCCGCTTGGAAAGGATACTCCCGGATGCGGAGATTAAAGGTGTTGATGTGCCGGACCCGAAGGAAGATCAGGGACTTCTTGAGATGTTCCGGATCATGTATGACGCACTTGAGCCAGAAGATGAACTATATCTGGAAGTTACGCATGGGTTCCGCTTTATGCCTATGCTGTACTTCCCTCTGATCAACTATGCGAGGGCATTGAAGAATATCACGGTGGGAGGAATCTACTATGGATCCTTTGATGCCAGGGATGAGAATGGTCTCGCACCGATTTTGGATCTGAAGAGCTATGACGAGATTCTGCGCTGGTCTTTTGCCGCAGAGACCTTTGTCAACTTTGGCGTGTCTGGGCCGATCAACAATATTGTCAAGGAAAAGCAGAAGATTCTGCGGAAGGACTTCAAAGAGGAAGATGCCTTCTCGACCTCTCTCAGTCACTTCACCAATGCCATTCAAACCTCCAGGGGAAGCAGTGGATCTATTGACTCTCAGAAACTGAGTCCAAAGAACAGCATCAGCAAGGCTGGAATCGGTATTGCCAGAAACGGGGAACAGCTGGAGCGGAAGATGGAACAGGGCGGGGGATATCCGCTACTGGTGCCTCTTGTTCGGGTGATTCGTGATTCCGTTGCCCCCTTTGACAAAGAGGATGACGTTGAAATCGGAAGAGCGACAGTGAAATGGTGCAGGAAGAACCAGATGATTCAGCAGGGATTTACAGCTCTCGAAGAGACCATTGTTTCCTACGTATGCAGCAAGTGTGGGGCAGAGCATAAGAATGAAGTGAATCGGACCTTTCGGGAGGCGGTATCCAAAGAAATATCTGCGAAGATGAAAAGGATCCCATTTATTCCGGATGCGGATTGGACCGATTGTTTGACGGAGGAGGCCAGGAAAATCTATGATGCCCTTCCGATGGATCTTGTGGAACTTTCGAGAGATGTTAAGGACATCAGAAATGACATCAATCACTTTGGCATGAGAAAGAACCCGGGTGCTTATTCCGCGCTGTCGAGAAAGCTGGACGAATACTGTGAGAAATTCGAAGCTTTCCTGGAGAATGACATGACGGCTGAAAACTGGCTTGCCTGAGATGGGGCAGATCAGACTTCAAAAGGGAAAAGATTATGATACAAAAGGAGCAAGGCGTGTAAAATACTGATGAAGAGATATAAGTTGCAGAAAAAACAATATGAAATAATAAGTGAATATAAATAAAAGATAAACGAAAAGGCAATAGATAAATAAAGATAGATAGTGCGGACTATTGATGCTGCGGCCATAACAGGCCAGGCATCGCATCCGTGTTCCCCTCAGGGAACCGCTGGATGCAACACTTTGTATCCAGTGGGGAATAGTCCCATCTGCTTAAGCGCATCAGACACCGGTAGCCAGGCTTGGACCCGAAGCGGTAACGCCACAGTACAGCGTAGACAGGGGAGGGGGAGATCCTGAAGAATCAGCTACGAATATTTTATGCAGCTCTGCGTGTTATGTAAGTTTACATGGCATGAAGATCTACACGCTTCCCAGGTCGAATGGGTTTATTCGACGCAGACGGAACCATCACGCTGAAGTGTCTTCGCGTGGTATCTGGAACGGGGTCTCTGATCAGGTAAGTCGGCATTAGGATACAGGTGGAACAGACGAGATCCAGTACGCTCTGTCATGAGAATGGCAGATAGAGAGATTCGTGGGAACATGAGGGACTCAAACTGAGGGACTCAAACGGGGGCAGGGAGTCAGACTCACTCGTAGTACCGATGAAGCTGGGATAGTAACCAGGGGAGGGAAGGGGAGGGCTGACAGGTGTATGCCAGGAGGATATACACCAGACAAATGAGCTGGATCGATGTAAAAAACAAGCTGAACAGAATAGAACGCATCAGCAGGTCAGGGAAGAAAGTGGAGAATCTCGCATATCTTCTGGACAAGGATATGCTCAGGCTGTGCTATAATAAGCCAAAACCGAATAA
>CADBUA010000442.1 GCA_902797665.1 uncultured Lachnospiraceae bacterium
GAAAAATGCGTCTCTTTACGATTGTGTTCAGCCCCACCGGGGGAACGAGGAAGGCAGCCTCCATCATCGCGGGCGAGCTGTCCGGGGATCTTACAGATATTAACCTGATGAATGCTGATTTCAAGGGAAAGGCCCTTTCATCGGAGGATCTGGCCTTGATCGCGGTGCCAGCTTTCAGCGGGCGGGTACCGACCATCGCGGCGGAGCGGATCTCCTCCCTCAGGGGGAACGGCGCTTTGGCAATCCTTCTCTCCAGCTTCGGCAACCGGGCGGTGGATGACACCCTGATTGAGCTCCGGGATCTGGCAAAGCAGGCGGGCTTTCGCCCCTTTGCGGCCATCGAGGCGGTGACCCAGCACTCCCTGCTCCCCCGCTATGGGGCAGGAAGGCCGGATGCCCGGGACCGGAAGGACCTGAAAGCTTTCGCGGCAAAGATCCGGGAGAAGCTCCTCTCCGGGGAAAGCCTTGAGGGAGAGCTGGAAGTCCCAGGGAATCATCCTTACAGAGAGCGCAGACCTTCAGACATTCATCCAACGAGTGGAAAAGGCTGCAGTTCTTGTCTTTCCTGTGTCTTTGTCTGTCCGGTCGGGGCGATTTCCATGGAACAGCCGGAGAGAACTGATCCGAAGCGCTGCATCGGCTGCATGGCCTGCGTTTCCGTCTGTCCGCAGAAGACGCGGAAACTTCGCGAAAAAGATCGGAAAGCTTTGGAAGAGCATCTGAAGGAAGCCTGTGCCGGCAGATCAGAAAACCGCCTGTACCTCTAGATCAGAGCTTTCGTATGGCTTTCGCAAGGCTTTCGCATAGCTTTCGTATGACTCTCGCAGCCCTTATATGGCTGTGAGGCTGCATTCTCTCTCTGTTTTCAGGACAAAAAACAAGCCTGCGGCATCTAACCGCAGGCTTGCTGATTCTCTGTCTTTTCTTTTCTTTCCTTTTCTTTCCTTCCGCTGATTCCCGGAAAGTGACAGGTTTATTCTGCCTGTCCGCTTTGCGCAGCTTGTACTGAATATAGTAAAACAGAACAAAAGCAAAATGCCCAGACGACGCGAAGACGCGCACTGGCAGAGAAGGGGATCTGCTTAAGAATCGCTCTCCCGGATCAGGGAAAGGGTTTTTGAGGCGGTCTTCTCCGCAAAGACGCTGTCGTGCTCGACGAAGAGCATGGTGGGCTTATATTTCAGAATCAGTTCCTCCAGCTGCATACGGGAGAAGATGTCCACATAGTTCAGCGGCTCGTCCCAGATATAGAGATGGGCCGGCTTCGCAAGGCTCAGAGCGATGGCCGCCTTTTTCCTCTGCCCCTCGGAGTAGTCCCGGATATCCCGGGAGAAGGCCTCTCGCGGAAGGTCCAGCTTTCGGAGCAGGGCGAGATAGAGGGAGGGGTCGATTCCGGATTTCTGAGCCAGTTCGGCAGGAACGCCCGAGAGATGAGAGACGTCCTGAGTCAGGACGGAGATCTCGAGAGAAGAGGCCTTCCAGAGATCTCCCTGCATACGGTCTTTGTCAAACTCCCCCAGGAGGGCCTTGATGAGGCTGCTCTTTCCGCTCCCGTTTTTGCCGGATAAGTGGATCCGGTCCCCCGTATGTATCTCGAAGGTAACGGGAAGAAAGAGGGCCTGATCCGTGTAGTGGAGCGTCAGCTCTTTTGCCCGGATCAGGACAGAGCCCGGATAAACCTTTGGATAAAGCTTCAGGTCCTCCTGGATTTCGAGATCCCTGAGGAGGCTCTTTTTTTCCTCGATTTCGCGCCTCTGCCGGAGCTCCATGTTTTTGCGGCTGGATTGCAGACGCTTGGATTTGGCGGCCAGGAAAGCTCTCGTGGAGATGGAGCGGTCATGCTCTTTTGTGGGATCAAAGCCGATCTTCTTTCTCTCGATGCTGTCCGCCCGCATCCGAGTCTGTCTGATGGCTGTCGTAAGCTGTCGGATCTCCTTCTCGAGGGCTATATTCTGGCTGAGTTCCTCCTTTTCCCGCCGGGTTTTGTTCTCCATGAAGACACGGAAGCTTCCCTGACACAGCTCGATGGAAGTGCGGTTCAGAGAGATGGTGTGATCTGTACAGAGATCCAGCGTCTCCCGGTCGTGTGAGACCAGAAGAAAGCTCTTTTTTCGCTGAAGATACGCCCGGATTCGATCCCGGCTCTCCGAGTCCAGGTGACTCGTGGGTTCATCGATGAGGAGAAAGTCGCTTCCGCCCGCAAACAGGCAGGAGAGAAGGAGCTGGGTTTTCTCCCCGAAGCTCAGGGTCTGCCAGGGTTGATAGAAAAGCGCTGAATCCATCTTCATCCGATCCATCTCCCGGAGAATCTCCCAGTCGTTTCGGTCCGGGAAGGCTTCCGCCATGAGGACCTCTGTGATCTCCTTCTCAGGTCCTGATATCTTAGGCGGAAAGTACTGGAAGGCAGTGGAGGAGACAATCGCTCCGTTTGAGGGCAGATCCCCCGAGAGGAGCCTCAGAAAGGTAGTTTTTCCCCGTCCGTTTCGGCCAACAAGGCCCAGCTTCCAGTCTGTATCAAAGTGAAAGGAGACATTCGAGAAGATCTCCTCACTGCTGTTTTCATAGGTAAAAGACAGATTTCTGACATCTACAAGAGACATAGACACCTCCATTCTTATGGAAGCGCAGAAACACAAAGAAAAGGCCTCTGACAGGAGACCGAGGGCTCTTTGAAAGCCGTTTCGCAGCACAGAGGAGGAGGCCCAGCCTTTCATGATCCTCTATCCATACTTCCCTGAGCCTGCTGCGACTGCCGCAGAAGTGGGAGCCAGCGCTCCCTGCCAGAGAAGCCCCCAGAGAAGACTCTCTACCTGTGAGCAGAAAACTGCAAAAACAGAGACGCGAGCGGGCATATACCGGTGAGGCTCTGGCAAATCTGAATGGTTTCCGGTATCAAACATGCTTTCCGAACCGTATTCCTGCGCAAGGGCAGACGCAAACACCCGGAGGTCTCTCTCCAGGTTTTTCTGCCGGATTGATCTTTACGGATCTTTCAATTTCACCTGCAGGAATCGATTCTCATCGGACACGCTTTCTACCGGGCAGAACCCGGAAGGAACTGGCTTACCGCAAGCGGTACAGATTGATATTGCACCTGGCTATCTGTGTATGAGATTGCCGGTTTCAAGAGCAGAATCATTGTATCAGACAGGGGAAAGAAAGACAAGACGGTGCATATAGGGCCAGAGCACCTGGCAAATCCGAAGGTTTTCTGGACTTTTGTTCTGTAATTTCACGCTCAGCAAGGAGCGCAAAGCTGACTCGACACCAGCAGTGCTTTCATCCGCTTTTTCATCAGATTGGCTGAAGTTGTCAATCGGGCGCTCTGTGATACAATGCTATGGTGTGTTTTTATACCTGCGCGCGTGAGAATCTGCGAATCAATTGGCGCGAGATGGCATAAACCAGATGCATCTGGCAGATCCAGGTGCTTTCAGATAGAAAAAACGTAACTGTCCAGTCCGCTTTGCGCAGCTTGCGCTGAGCGTGAAAGTATAAAGCAAAAGCAAAAACCTAGACAGGCGAGGAGGGATGGATTCAGATGATCAATGGAGCGGAGGCGATGGTGGAGTGCCTGAAGGCAGAGGGGATCAACCGGATCTTCGGGATTCCGGGTGTGGCAATCGCGCCTTTTTATGAGGCGTTGTACCATCATCCCGAAATCACCCATGTGCTGGTACGCCAGGAACAGGCGGCAGGACACGCGGCGTCCGGGTACGCGCGGATCACGCGGAAACCGGCGGTATGCGTGACCAGTTCCGGCCCTGGGGCCACGAACCTGATCACGGCGCTGGCCACGGCCTATGCCGACAGTATCCCGCTCATCGCGATCACAGGGCAGGTAGACAGCCAGCTTCTGGGGCATGACGTGTTCCAGGAAGCGGATATGCGGGGCGCCACGGAATCCTTCGTGAAGTACAGCTACCTGGTCAGAAACGCGAACGACATCCCACGGATTTTCCGGGAAGCCTTTCACATCGCCTCCACTGGCCGCACCGGCCCGGTGCTGATTGACGTCCCCTGTGATATTCAGAAGATGGAGCTCTCGAAGGCCTTTGCGTATCCGGAGACGGTCAATATCCGCGGCTACAAGCCGAATATCATCGGGAACGGGCAGCAGATGGCCAAAGTGATCGCGGCGATCAACCGGGCGAAGAAACCTTTGATCTGCGCGGGCGGCGGCGTCATCCTGGGAAATGGTGAAAAGCTGGTTCGGGAGTTCTGTGAGAAGAATCAGATCCCCCTGGTCAGCACCATGATGGGCATTGGCACTGTAGCCAAGGCGCATCCCCTTTACTTTGGCATGTTGGGAAACAACGGCAAGCCCTACGCGAACCGGGCTGTGGCGAATGCGGATCTTCTGATGATCGTGGGCGCCAGGGTGGCAGACCGAGCGGTTCCAAGACCCGAAAACCTGGAGAAGTCCCTCTCGGTGATCCACATCGACATCGACTCGGCGGAGATCGGGAAGATGCTGGGGCCGACCATTCCCCTGGTGGGAGATATCCGGCACATCTTTGAAGCATTGCTTCAGGCGGATATCCACATCGACACCGGGAAGTGGATTGAGGAGCTTGAGAACTTCAAGAAAACGACGGTGGACCATCGGGTCTTCAGCGACAGGCTTGTGAATCCGATGACCCTGGTCCAGACCCTCTCCGAAAAGATGGAGGATACCGCTATCTATGTGGCGGACGTGGGGCAGAATCAGCTCTGGTCAGCGGACAATTATGTGATGAAAGACGGGCGTTTCCTGACCACGGGCGGCATGGGGACCATGGGTTACTCCATCCCGGCTGCGATCGGGGCAAAGATGGCGGAACCGGACAAGCAGGTGGTTGCGGTCTGTGGGGACGGGGCTTTCCAGATGTCCATGTTTGAGCTGGCGACCATCGCCGTGAACAAAGTGCCGCTGAAGATCCTGGTCATGCGGAACCAGTACCTGGGCCTGGTAAGGGAGCACCAGGAGAAGGTTTACCAGAGCCATTACTCTGGGGTGGAACTTCACGCCTACCCCCACTATGAGGATCTGGCCAGGGCTTACGACATGGCCTGCTTCCACGCTTCCAGCAACGAGGAGCTGGACGGGGAACTCGACCGTTTCCTCAGCTCAAAAGAGGCGGCAATCATGGTTTGCGACATCGACAGCGCCAACAACACCAAGTGAGAGAGGAGGAAAGCGATGAAAGGAATCTTTTCAGTACTTGTGGAGAACCGCTCAGGTGTTCTCTCCCAGATCGCGGGCCTCTTCGCCCGGCGCGGCTACAACATTGACTCCCTCGCGGTGGGAGAGACCGACAAGCATGACGTTTCCTCTATGACGATCGTGTCAACGGGCGATCAGCGGACCATCGACCAGATCGAGAAGCATCTGAACAAGAAGCTCGACGTCATCAAGGTCCGCCGCCTGGACGAGACCAAATCCATCTCCCTGGAGATGATGTTGATCAAGGTCCTCTACAACAATCAGAACCGTGCGTCTCTGATTGAGCTCTGCAGCGTGATGGGAGCCAGGATTGTTCATGTCACGGCAAAGTCCATTGTGGTGGAAATCCACAACACACCGGATGTGGTGGAGGAGTTCATGGGACTGCTTCGGACCTACGGAATCGTGGAAGTGCAGCGGACTGGAACCATCTCGATGTCGAAGGGCTGAGGAAGAAGTCCTGGAAACAGGAACGGAAACGGACTTAAGAGAATCAAACAGGAACAGGAAGAGTAAAGCCAGGATAAAAAACAGGGAAAAGCAGGATAAAAGCAGGGTAACTGTCCAGTCCGCTTTGGTATCTTGCCGCCGGGCCAGGTCATACAGTTCAAAAGCATTATATTTCTGCTTGCATGTACACGTATATATGTGTGTCTGCGTATACGTATATGCATACATATGTATATCTATATGAATATATGCATGTTTATATGTATATATGTGTGTACGCGCACGTGCTCTTGTGATCATACTCATGATTATAGTTATTAGCATAATCATGTTTTTCGTTATACCTGTGCTTGCGCCTGCTTCTGAAGCCGCTATCGTGGCCATAATCATATAAATATTTATAATTGAATACATACCCATATTTATATTTGCCATATAGAATATCTGCAGGATGAAAAAACAGCAGGAGAATAGAGGGGAGGGTTGGATGCAGATGAAAATCAGGCTGCCCGACTACGGTAACTGCATCGCGAATCTGCCAAACTCCATTCTCAGCTGGTTCTCCATCGATCCGGGAAGACCCACGCTGCCTCTTCTGGACGATCTTCTCGAAAGGTCTCCCAGGGTGCAGAACGTCGTGCTTCTGCTCCTTGATGGCATGGGCAGCTGCATTCTCGAGGAAAATCTCAGGCCTGAGGGCTTTTTTCGCTCCCACCTATGCGGCAGCTATCTCTCTACCTTCCCGCCAACTACTGTCGCGGCCACGACTTCCATCCTCTCCGGGATGGATCCCTGTGAGCACGGCTGGCTGGGCTGGGACTGCTTCTTTCCGGAAATTGGAAAAAACGTGACAGTCTTCCGGAACACAGAGACGGGCACAGAGAAGCCAGCGGCAGCGTTTCACGTGGCAGAGACCTGCCGGGGCTATGAGAGCGTGATCTCCAGGATCCGAAAAGAAGGCCGTGAGGCCTTCTTTCTCTCTCCCTTTGCGGATCCTCCCCTGACGAATCTCCCGGATCTCCTCGGGGCGATCATAGACGTCACAGAGAGGCCGGGAAAAAAGTACGTTTACGCCTATTGGCCGGAGCCGGACAGCACCATGCACAGGACCGGGTGTTATTCCAGGGCGTCCCGTGAAGTGCTTCGGACCCTTGAGATTTCTGTGGAGAATCTTTGCCGGAGCCTGCCGAAAGGCACCCTTCTCCTGCTGACAGCTGACCACGGACACCTGAATACGGAGGGGATCGCCCTGGAAGACTTTCCGGAGATTGAGGCGTGTCTGAAGCTTGCTCCATCCATTGAGGCCAGAGCCCTTTCCTGCTTTGTCCACCCCGGTATGGAGAGAGACTTTGAGAAAGCCTTTTCCGATGCCTTCGGGGACCAGTACCTGCTTCTGCCCAGGGAGGAGGTCATTGCCCGGAAACTCTTTGGCAGCGGACCGGAGCACGCGATGTTCCGGGCGTCTCTGGGAGACTATCTCTGCCTGGCCTTCGGACTGAAAGCCGTCTATGCCTCAAAGAAAGAGGCGGAGCACTTTATCGGTGCTCACGCGGGGCTTACGGAGAATGAGATGGTGATTCCGCTTCTGGCTCTGGAAATCTGAAGAAAAGCCCCGGGAAGTGCGCTCTCCCGGGGCTTTCGCAGCCTTTTGAATTGCCGGGAGGGGCTGGAAGTGCTATGATGCTGCAAGGAGTTTATCCCCGCGAGAAGCAACGAAAGCATTGGCGCGAGCGGGCATAGCCCGGATCTACCTGAATCTGCCTGTGTCTATTTGAATTCAGCAGGGATTTCCCAGGGCTGGACGCCTTGTCAGGCATTTCTGAGAAAATCGGCGCTATCTCTGCTGTGGAGGATGCCCGGGGGATTCAGGATGGAAATACTTAGAGGGGGAGCGTATGGCTTACGGCTATCGGTACGGCAGCAGTGTTTCCGAGCGGAAGGATAAGGGCAAGAGCCTGATCGGCTTTCCGGAGAGCTATTGCATTGTAGACACCGAGACGACAGGGCTGAGTCCCAGTGAGGAGCACATCATCGAGATCGGTGCCATCCGGATTGAGGGAGGAGTGGAAACGGGTCGCTTTCAGTCGTTGATCCAGCCTCCAAAGAAGAGGTCTTACCGGGGAAAGCCAGTCTTTGTCGACAGCTTCATCAGCTCCCTCACCGGCATCAGCAATCAGATGCTTCTGGACGCCCGCACCGAGGCAGAGGTTTTGCCGGAGTTTGCGGCTTTTCTTGGGGACAGTCTGATCGTCGGCTACAATGTCGGCTTTGATGTCAATTTCCTCTATGACGCCTATGAGCGGGTCCTGGGAAAGCCGCTCTGTAATGATTTCATTGATCTCCTCCGGATGGTCAAAAAACTCTACCCCGAGATGCCCCGCCACAGGCTTCAGGACCTGGCGGAGAAATTCCGGGTCGACACGGAGGGGGAGCACCGGGCTTTGGCTGACGTCATCATCACCAGGGAGTGCGGAAAAAGGATTCAGAAGGACATCCTGAGGCGCTATGAGAGCCTGGAAGCCTTCCAGATGCTTTATCCAAAGTCCTGCCGCTTACCGAATCCGGTCATAAAGCCCTCGAAAGAGGCTGCCCTTTCGGGACAGCACTGTGTGATCTCCGGGAGGATTGAGACGATCTCCCGGGCAGAGACGAAGGCGCTGATCGAATCGCTTGGCGGCATTCAGGATGAGGCTGTGAGCCGGAAAACCAGCATCCTGATCCTTGGGAACGGCCTCTATGGAGCCAATAAGCCCGGGGAGAAGAGCGTCAAACAGAAGAAGGCCGAGCAGTACCGGGAGAGTGGGCAGGAGATCGAGATTCTGACCGAGGAGGAGTTCTTCACAAGGATCAGACGCTGATCGAAAAGGGGAAAATGGAGAGGACAGCTGCAGGAAGACAGCGCCCACGCATCTGGCAGATCCGAATGGCCCCCGTAGATTGATGGAATGGAGTGTGTCAGCGTCAGGCTTGAGCCGATCAGTGACAGGATCAATATGGAGCAGAGGGTTTGCTGTATCAGAAGGGCGGATTTATCGTAAAAGAGAGCAGGCAGGGATCTGCTCAGGATCTGCTGATAGAGATCCAGAAAATCCGTTTCAGAAAATCTCTGTAGAAGTCTTAGGGAGTCTTTCAGGGATTCATTTGGGAACGGACGGATATAGAGATAAAGATAGAGATAAAGATAAAGGAGTCAGATGATCAAGATAGCAGGAGTCAGGTTCCGGAATGCCGGCAGGGTCTTCTACTTTGACCCGAAGGACTTCGCACTCTCGATGGGAAACCACGTGATTGTGGAGACTGCCCGCGGACCGGAGTATGGCACCGTCTCAGCAAGGATCAGAGAAGTGGAGGATGACATGGTCACGCTTCCTCTTCATTCTGTCATCCGGATTGCGACGGAGGAAGACGACAAAAAGATCAAGGAGTACCGGCAGAAGGAGCGGGAGGCTCTCGGCATCTGCCGGGAGAAAATCCACAAGCACAAGCTGAACATGAAGCTGGTGAATGCGGAGTATTCCTTCGATGGAAGCAAGATTCTGTTCTACTTCACAGCGGACGGGCGGATCGACTTCCGGGATCTGGTGAAGGACCTGGCCTCGGTGTTCCGGATGCGGATTGAGCTCCGGCAGATCGGGGTCCGGGATGAGACCAGAATGCTCGGGGGACTGGGCAGCTGCGGGCGGGAGCTTTGCTGTGCGTCCTATCTCACCGATTTCGTGCCGGTTTCGATTAAAATGGCCAAGGAACAGGATCTGTCCCTGAACCCGGCGAAGATCTCCGGGGTATGCGGGAGACTGATGTGCTGCCTCAAGAACGAGGAGGACATCTACGAGGAACTGAACGCCAGAATGCCCAAGGTAGGGGAGGAAGCGGTGACTCCAGATGGAATCTCGGGCGAGGTAATCGAGGTCTATGTTCTTCGGCAGCGCTGCCGGGTTCTCTTTGAGGACGGCGATTCCAAGGAGATCCAGGAATATGATGTCCAGGATCTGAATTTCCGTTCCAAAGGCAGAAAAGGGGACAAAGATCAGGAGGATGCGCCCCGGTCTCCGGAAATCCCGAAGCGGAGAAGGCTGGAGGAAAGCTTTGAGGGACAGGCTGCGAACGAAGCAGCGGAGAAGACCAGGCGCAGAGGCTCAGAGAAAAAGCGTGCTGTCCGCTTTGCCAGCCAGGATCCAGGAGAAGCGCTCATCTCAGAAGAAGGGGCAGAGGGGATCTCTCAGGATGGAAATCCCAGGCAGGAGCGGAACTCCCGCAAGGGGTCCGGAAACCGAAGAAAAGGCAAAGGCGGAGGAGAGAAGGCAGCGGGAGCTTTGGAAGAGAGTTCTTTGAACCGTCCTTCCCGCCAGAGAAAGGGAGAAACAGGCCGGGGCAGCCAGAGAGCGGAAGATGGCAGAAAAAGCCGTCCGGACCGCCCCGAAAAGATGCGAGGCGATGGCCAGAAAAAGCAGAAACCGCAGGGGGAGCGCGGGAAGCGTCCTCAGGCTTTGGAAAACGCCGGCAAGATGGATGAGGGCGTAAAGGCCCAAAACGAAAAGGCTCTGATTTCGGAGGACGCTGCCACACAGCGCGCGAAACGCCCGCGGAAGAGACGGCCCAAAAAGCCGGCTGAGGGAGAGCAGAGGCCGGTAAACGGGGGTGAAGCGCCGGACAAAAAGCCTGAACGGCTAAAGGAGAAGGCAGGAGGCGCCCGTGGAGGCTCAGGACAGGATCTTGGGCAGGTGCCCGCAGAACGGTCAGTGGAAACTTCCGAGGCGCAGGCAGGCAGGGAACGCTCCCATGAGATGAGCATTTACAATAAAAAGAACTAGAACGCAAAAGAGGAAGGCGCGTTTCGCCTTCCTGTGCCGGTTCGGGCAGTATCCGAACCGGCTTTTTTTGGTACAAAGGGAGATAGAAAATGGCAGGAATTGAGGCCGGAAAAATGCCAGGAGGAAGCTCATGATGCCGGGCTTCGTTGACTGAAATCATCTTTTCAAGCTTCACTGTTAGATTGCGAGGCAAAAATGGCCTTCAGGATGGCCTGATGGTATTTTTCCCGTCCGATCAGCCTGATGATGCTTTGGTATTCTTTCCGGCGGAGCGCCCGCCGTTTTCTCTGTTTTTCTGAGAGCCAGCCTGATTCATACAGATGGCAGCTGAAGGTTTGTGAAAGGTCTCCGTAGGGGAGGTGTGCGACACTGTCCAGGGGACTGAAGTAGGATCTGGGGTAGAAGACAGTCTGGTCGATGATCTGAAAAGTGCCGTCATTTTGAAGGCCAAACCGCTCAAAAGCCGGGGCCAGAAAATCCGGCTGCATGAAGGCGGCATCTTCTGTGTAAGTGTGCCCTTCATAGCGCTTGAGAAGGTTTCGAAGCAGGGGATGGCCGGCTTCCGCACCGAAGCCGCTGCCGGGATCAATCCGGCCGTTGACATCGAAAGCGAAAAAGCCCTGGACGTTGAGCAGATTGTCAAATGGGCGGAGCATGAGAACGTCCATGTCCAGGTAGATCCCCCCGTATTGGCAGAGGACATCGAGGCGGGCGTAGTCCGAGACAAAGGCCCATTTCTGTGCCTTTGCGGCGGAAATAGCAAAAGCACTTTTCGAGAGGTCCGTATTCTCCAGGTTCCACTCCCGGATCTCAACGTCCGGCATGACTCTCTTCCAGCTGTGAAGGCAGCGACGATAGAGCGGCGGCTTTTCCTCCCCGGAAAACCAGAAGGTATGGATGATTCTGGGAATCCTGTGCCCGGGGAACGAAGGAAGCTGTGAGCATCCTTTCCCGGAGACCGCGGGGGAGAGGTATTCGGCGATCGCGATTGAGAAGCTGACAGAATCCGGGAGACCCAGCTGAAGGAGGGTCATATAGTCTTCTTTGAGATTTCTCTCATCCGTGAGAAGGATCGTCAGGGAAGCGCATGTTTTCTCCAGGGAGAGCGCGGAAGGCGCCAAAACAGGGAGCTCCCGGTCGCCTGCCTGAAAAACACCCTCTTTGGGAACCTTTCTCGAGACGGCATATAATCCTGTGACAGATCCGTTTTCGGAAAGCAGCCTCTTGGCCAGTGTCCTTGCTCTTTTGCCTGTTCCGAAGAGGACGACAGTCCCGGAAAGGCGCTGAATCAAATCTGAAAAACCCGCAAAAGCTACGTATATCATAAATGTATGATTTATCAAAAAATGCGTAAGTTAAGCAACATAGAATTTTGAAAAGATCCTCGGAAAGAGCCTCAGGGAGTACCAGAGAGCCTCAAGGAATCTTTACAAGGTCCCGGTCAAGAAGCTGGGAGACGCCGGAATCCAGGATCCTTCGGACATCGGCTCCGGAGAACCAGCCGGGAAGGTCAGCCCGGTCCAGGAGGAGTGGCATGCGGTCATGGACCTCGATCATGGAGGCATTCGCGGGGGCTGTGAGGATGACAAAACGGCTGCTTTTTTCCGTGGGAAGAAGGCCATCGGGATCAGAGGCTTTCTTCATTTTTTCTCCCTCCGTCCTGGGGGCAAAAAGATCGAAGAAACCCGCCAGATAGAGCGGGCTTCCCTTCAGGGAGAAGGTGTGTCTGACCTTTTTTCTGTCCCATTCGTAGAAGCAGCTGGCAGGAATCACAGCCCGGTGATGACGGATGCCAGACTGGAAGGTTTTCTTCTCGAGGACAGTCTCGGAGCGGGCGTTGATCAGGACAGACTTCTGCCAGCTGGAAGAAAATCCCCACCTTTTCAGGGAGAGCAGGATCCCTTTCTCTGAGAGGGAAAGCACCGGGGCATAGTCCGTGGGGCGGATCTCTCTGCCTTGGGAAAGCGCATGAACAGCGGGAGATGACGTCTGAAAAACGTCCTCCTCCTCCAGCTCATTGATGAGGTCATCCGCAAAATAGTAACGGCAGCACATAAAAGGTCCTTTCCGAAACACCTGTATTGTGATCGAAGGGGAAACAGTTCCATCTTAAGGCTTTTGC
>CADBUA010000443.1 GCA_902797665.1 uncultured Lachnospiraceae bacterium
CTGGCGCGGACTCTGGCAGAGACGCTGCGGGCAGGGAGCTGATCTCCGGATCTGACAAGGTCTGAGGGACACTCTCCTGCTTTGGCCTCCGGTTCTCCACAAAGTCCTGAATGCGCAGCGTCAGCCTCGTGTTCCGCTCCTTCGTCTTATGGTTCTCGATGGCCAGTGAGACTGCTTTCCGCTCCCCGATCAGAAGAAGGATCTTTTTGGCCCTGGTGACTCCGGTGTAGAGGAGATTCCGCTCCAGCATCATATAGTGGGACATCAGGATCGGCATAACCACGATCGGGTACTCAGACCCCTGGGCCTTGTGGATGGTGGTCGCGTAGGCCAGAAGCAGCTCATCCAGCTCCGTGCTGTCATACTTCACACTTCTTCCATCAAAATCGACAAGGAGTTCCTTCGCCTCCGGATCGACCTGAGAGATAAAGCCGATGTCCCCATTGTAGACTTCCTTGTCGTAATCATTCCGGATCTGCATGACCTTGTCATGGAGCCTGTATTCCATCCCCCTGCTTTTGAGACAGATCCCGCCGGGGTTGAGGGCTTTCTGCAGGACCTGGTTCAGGTTCACCGCCCCGGCAGGCCCCCGCTGCATCGGGGTCAGGACCTGGACATCCCGGAAGGGATCTACCTTATAGTAGGCCGGCAGGCTCTTCACCGCGTAGTGGACCAGCTTGTCCACACACGCTTCCTGGTTTTCAGCGCTGGTAAAGAAAAAGTCTGTGTCTTTCCCGCCGCTCAGATTGATCGGCTTCCCCTCGTTGATCAGATGCGCGTTGGTGATAATCCTGCTGCCCTGGGCCTGCCGGAAGATCCGGGTCAGGCGCACCACAGGGAGGACCCCGGAATCGATGATGTCCCGGAGCACATTTCCCGCCCCGACTGAGGGCAGCTGGTCAATGTCTCCGACCATGATCAGGGACATCTCCGGCGGAATCGCCCGGAGCAGAGCGTACATCAGATTGAGGTCGATCATTGAACACTCGTCCAGGATCAGCACATCCCCCTCGATGGGATTCTCCTCGTTCCTCTTGTATCCGGCTGCAGGCTGCACCTCAAGCAGGCGGTGAATGGTCTTTGCCTCAAGACCGGTGACCTCCGCCAGGCGCTTGGCAGCCCGCCCGGTCGGCGCCGCGAGGACCATCTTCAGACCCGCCAGGCGGAAGGCCGTGATGATCCCATTCGTACAGGTGCTCTTTCCCGTTCCGGGCCCACCAGTGATGACCATCATCTTGCTCGACAGCGCTGTCCGGATCGCCTGAAGCTGAATCTCATCATATGGGATTCTGCCGGGGATTTTGCTTTGCTGCTCTACCGCATGCATCAAAGACTCCACATCCAGTTCTTTTTCCCTCGGCGCCTTCAGAAGATCCCGGATTCTCCTTGCGCTTCCCAGCTCCGAATAGTAGAAAGCGGGGAGATACAGCGCATCGTCCTCATAGATCACATCACCCACCCGGATCATCTCATCCAGGGTCATGTGCAGCACTTCCGCTGTGACATCCAGCAGTTTCACCCCAGTCTCCACCAGTTGATCCCGTCGGGCAAAACAATGCCCCTCGGAGGACAGCTGATTCAGCGTATAGATGACTCCGCCCCGAAGGCGCACAAACTTCTCATGGCCAAAGCCCAGCTTCTCCCCGATCTGATCCGCGGTCCGAAAACCGATGCCCCAGACCTCGTCGGCAAGCCGGTAGGGGTTCTCCTTCACAAGCTCAATGGACTTGCTGCCATAGGTCTTGAAAATCCTGGCGGCATGGGAGGTGGAGACGTCATGCGCCTGCAGAAAGAGCATGATGTTCTTGATCTCCCTCTGTTTTTCCCAGGATTCCTTTAAAAGCTCCACCCTCTTCCTGCCGAGGCCCGGCACCTCATTCAGCCGGTCAGGCTCCGTCTCGATGATCTCCAGCGTCTTCTCCCCGAAGGTGTTTACGATCTTCCTGGCAAACTTTGGCCCAATCCCCTTCACCAGGCCGGATCCCAGATACTTCTCGATGCCATAGACCGTGGCGGGAAGGGTCTCCTCATAGGAACTGATGGAGAACTGCCTGCCATACTTGCTGTCAACCTTCCAGGTCCCTGTCAGGAGCAGCACACTGCCCACGTGAACATCCGGCATCGTACCCACCGCCGGGACCAGATCCGCCGCCCCCTTCACCCGGCATTTGATGACCGTATAGCCGCTCTCCTGGGACTGAAAGGTGATTCGCTCCACAACTGCCCGCAAGGTTTCCAAATGAAAGCTCCTTCCAAAAAAGGTGTCTGCTGCATCCGTGAGAAAAGACTCCCTCTGGGGCTTTTACACCTCCTGCCCTTCTCCTCTTCTGTCTTCTGGCCAGGCTGACCTGAGCGGATCTCTTCCCTGAAGATCAGGCTGGTCCCTGATTTCTTCCTCTCAGCTGAAGTGATACTCCCCGCTGAGATACCCGTCCAGAAACTCCGCTGCCAGGCTCGGCCTGCGGATATGCCTTTGAGCTTCCTTTGCCGTAAACCACTGGTAGGCGTCCACTTCCCGGTTTGCGTGGACATCGCTGCTCCCCACGCGCACCGTGAAGTTCAGCATCAGGGTATTGGACTTCTCAAAATAGTGGCTGTGATTGAAGGAGATCGATTTTACCGGAAGATCCACCTCCTCTGAAATCTCCCTGGCCACTGCGTCTTCCGCGTCCTCGCCCCGGTTGATATAGCCGGCTACCAGGATATAGCTGTCCCTTCCATACTGCTTGATCAAAAGAATCCTGTCCTCCTCATCCCGCACAATCATGGAAACCGCTGTGTTGAAGACCGGAAAGCGAAAATCCCTGCAAGTCTCGCAGTAGGGGACCATGCCTTCCCCCTCCAGGTACTTCTCCGTCAGTTTCGTCCCGCACGCGCTGCAGAACTTCTCCTCAACGACTGCCATCCTCTGTCTCCTTTCTGTTTCAGTTTTTCAGGATTCTGGAATTTAGAGATTTCAAGACTTCTGGATTTCGAGATTTCCAGACGGAATCAGACTGTATGCCCGAGAGCAGCAGGACCGAAGGCGCATCAAAGGCCTTTCTGCGTTTCATTAAAACCCATATCAGTCCTTTGCTTTTGTTTTTATTCTCACGCCTGCCGCATCAGTGCGCAAAGCGGACGGGAAAGGCAGGGAAACATTTACAGAATCAAAGCCCTGCAGGCTTCTCACGGACTTCTTATGAGCTTTCTATGAGCTTTCTATGCGCTTCCTTTTTTTCAAGCCTGTAGAGTCCCCGTCTCCCGTTCCTGAATCAGCCGGAGCACAGCATTCTTGTAGAAGTCCGGGTACTGCTTTTTCAGGTAGCGGACATTCCCGACCCAGTTCAGCAGGAGAAGCCTCAGAACCTTTTCCATATCCTGGTTCAGATGTTTCTGTACTGCCGGCGGCAGATCCGGAAAGTCTCCCCGGAGCCGAAACTCATCCGTCAGGTGGAAAATCCCCCACAGAAGCTCTGTAAAGGACTCATTCTCCAGAAGAAGCGGATTGGATGAGATGACCAGAAGGGCTGTCCGATGCTCCAGAATCAGCCTCTTTACACAATAAAAGGCGTCCTCATCTACCCGCAGCAGAATCCTGGCTTCCCGGAGTTTTCTCTGCGCCTCCTCCAGGGAGAGCTCTTCCCTGGAGTTCCTGATCAGAATCCCTCTCAGATCCGCCTCTTCCTCAGTCTCCGCCAGCAGAATTCCCATGAGCTGGCCGCCTATCTCGGTATAGAAAGCGCTCGTCAGCATTCGGGTTTTCTCCATTCGCTCCCGGCGCTCCCGCTCACTCAGGACCTGCCCCACCACCACGGTGGCAATCGCCACAGTGGCCGGCAGAAAGGCAAAGTCCTGAAGAAGATAGAAGAAGGTCGTCCTGGGTTCCCGAAAGATCAGGATCTGGCAGGCATAGATCAGCGCCGAGACCAGGAGAAGGGATATCACAATACGGCGTGTCTGTCTGTCAATCATCTCTTTTCCTCAGTTCACTGCGTCCCCTTGCTTCCGCGCGCGAAGCGCTCTCAGATGTCAAACCTGACAAAACCGCTCTCTGTGTCATAAATGGCTGCCAGAATGGCAAGTTCCCCATCCGCTGCCAGGCGCGCGAGCGTCGGATCCTTTCGGAGCTTCTCCACTCCTGCCCTGGCGTTTTCGATCTCCATGGCCGAGGTGTCCGTGTATTCGCCAGTAACCTCCAGGATCTCCCGGACCACTTCCTCGATGGGACTCTCCAGGGCATCTTCCTTTTGCTTTTCATGCGTATCTGCTGCCTGTTTGAAGGCTTCCTCCACAGCTCCGCAGTGGGTGTGTCCCAGCACAACGATCAATGGGACATGCAGATGTTCTGCCGCGTACTCGCAGGACCCGATCTCATGGACCCCAATCACATTTCCAGCGTTTCGAATGGTAAACAACTGGCCGAGCCCGGCAGAAAAGATATGCTCAGGCACCACCCGGGAATCCGAACAGGAGATCACGCATGCGTAAGGGTGCTGACCCTCTCTGGCCAGCCGCTCCCGCTCCGCGCGCTCAAACGTGCCCGGGTTTCTGCCGCTCTTCACATAAGCCTGATTACCTTCTTTCAGTTTGGCTTTCGCTTCCTCTATCGTCATCCAGATTACCTCAGAGAAGCGGCAGGATCGCTCAACTGCCGCCTTTGCTGTCTTTGACACTCCATTTTCAGCTTCTGTTCTTAATCGCTTCTTTCGCTGCCTCTCTCAGGTCTTCCTCAGCTGCCCTTCCGGATCGTGTGGTACTCTGTCCCGTTCTTCAGGGTCACCCCCTGAATCTCTGCCAGTTTTGACACACTGACGATCTGGAAGCCCCTCTGGATCAGTCTCGGGATTGCGTAACGGATGGTCTCAATGCACCAGGGATGCAGGTCATGCATCAGGGCAATGTCTCCATCCTGGGGATTTCGGAGAATGGCGTTCGCGGTCATCATCCCGCTGTGGGCATACAGGCCTTCGTCCGTGATGGACCAGAGAATCAGCGGCATTTTAGCCGAAGATCTGAGCGTAGAGGAGACAGATCCGTAAGGCGGCCGCAGGAGGGCCGGACTCTTCCCGCTGAACTTCAGAATTACAGCATTTGTCCTGGACACCTGAGACCTGATCGTGTCAGCGGACACCCTTCCGAGATAAGGGTGGTCCCAGCTGTGGTTTCCAATCTCGCAGCCATTTTCCCAGATCTTTGGCTCCAGCTCCGCCTGTCCTGCCACTTCATATCCGCACTGAAAGAAGGTTGCGCCGCATCCATAGGCCTCCAGGATTTCCAGAACCCTGGCTGTGTTCCCGGTGGGTCCATCGTCAAAAGTGAAAGCGATGGCCTTACTGGGAACGATCTCCTTCCCGTTCTCCTGAAACCACTTCCAGATGCCATCCAGCTTGACCCAGCGCCCTTTCGCCAAAGATCCATCCTTCAGATAGTAGTAGTGATCCCCGTCGATCAGGCAGTAGCCCCGGAGGACTACTGTGATTCTGCAGACGGCGGACTTCTTTCCCAGCTTCGCTGTGATGTCCGCTGTACCTTCGTGAAGTCCTGTGACAAGGCCATTCTGATTTACGACGGCAACCGTCTCATCGGAGGAAGACCAGCTGGCGGAAGCGCCGTCCGGCTCAGTCATCAGCTCCAGCTGAAAGCTCCCGCCGGGCCTCAGATTCTTCTTTTTCCGGTTCAGTTGGACTTTGACCACTTCCCCCCAGGATACGGCCGACAGCAGCAGCACCAGCGTCAGCGCCGGCAGAATAAGCTTCAAAGCTCTTCTCATTTCTCTCTCCTTGTGATAACGGGAACCATTCGGATTTGCCGGGTGTTTCACCGCTCGTAGCTGTCCAGTCGCAGGCTCCTTTCCAGATATACTGGAGGCACTTAGGATTTGCCGTAGGCGGATCGTTAGTGCCTCCAGTATACCGCGGTTCCGGACAATGGGCGGCAAATTCTCTCAGCCGCGCGTATACAAGGCCGGACGCAGGCTCCTGCGCCCGGCTTTTGTTTTGAACCGTATGACCTCGCTCGGCGAACAGCGGGCAAAGCGGACTGGACAGGTACCAGGTTTTTGTCACTTCTCTTCCCGGCGGAGCATGCGTGCTTTGTCCTTTGCCAGATCCTTCTCATCGATCTGGCAGCATACCCACGCAATCACAAATATCGCCAGAGCTGAAAGCATCAGAAACTTCTTCACCAGAATCCCTCCTATTACTCCTATTACTCCTATTACTCCTATTACTCCTCTTGCTCCTCTTGCTCCTCTTGCTCCTCTTGCTCCTCCTGCTATACCGGGAACCATTCAAATCTGCCAGGTGTTTCACCGGTATATGCCCGCTCGGCGGCAAGCGGCCAAAGCGGACTGGACAGGTACAATTATTTCGGCTTCAAAGCTGTACCAAAGCCTTTACAGCTTACGCCTTATACCTTACGCATTGCACTTTGCGCCTTGCGCCTTTTATCTGCCATGAAGAGGGAAACACGGCCCGCCGCGTTTCCCTCCTGTTCCGCCTCACCATATGCATGAATCTGCCAAATCTATTTGATATATTTTGCTTATTGTCTCATTTATTGCATGCATTTTTATGTCTTTTTAATAAACTAATACCTTTTAAACGATACGTGTATTGTTTAATTCAATATATTCAAACCGTTTTTCGATATTTCTCCCTTATTGCCAATATAACAGCTGAAAATCCAGGAGTCTGCAGAAAGCTGGCAAAATATGGCAAAAAGAGCCTGACACCTGGCAAATCCAAATGCTTCCCGTTATCGCAGGCAAATCAATGCGTCAGAATTCAGTCTGAGCGTCCTTTTTGACAGGAATCCGTTCCTTATGCTCAGATCTGCTTCCGAACAAGCATATACTCGTCCCCATTCCGGTACATGGGGCAGCTTTTCCCATGGGTCTGGTAGAAGCGGGCCAGATCATCCTCATCGAGGTTGACCGAGCAGACATACTCCTCCATTTCCTCGTCGTACTCGAGATAAGCACAGCTGTCACAGATACTCATCCTGTCATTTCCTCTTTCTGCCAAGGATCTCCAGGATCCTCAGGAACAGGTTGATGATGTCGAGGTAGATATCAATGGCGCAGCAGATCGCATTTTTGATCGTCCTTGGAAACTGCTGCGAGCGGTAAACATCATAGCCGATGTAAAGGGAGAACAGAACTGCCGCAAACATGGAAACCCCCAGGGACACCGCCGGGAAAAAGATGGAAAATATCCCCGCCACGAGCACGCCTAAAAGGCCGAAGAAAAGGATCGATCCGATCTTCGAGAAAAGCTCCGGAAACAGGATGCCCGCTGTCGTCATGATCACCGTTACACCAGCTGTGTAAAGAAAAGCCTGATGCACAATCAGCGGAGAATATCCCCCCATGTACACCACGGCGCTGACCAGAAGACCTGCCGGTACGACAATCAGGTTGTAGCCCAGAAATGCCGGCGCCGCGGTCTGTGCCTTCCTGGAGATGATGATTCCCGCAATGCAGGAAACAAAGTAGATCGCGATAAACCCATAGAAGGGAATATGGCTGAAAACATAGCGAAAGACGGACTCCCTGCAGAGCAGAACGTTCACAATCAGGCCGTAGAGAACCGTCAGGGTGAGCGCCGCATTGTAAGTGCGGGCGGACACAATACTGCTGTCATCGACAAGCGTCTTCAGCCGGGTCTCTCTCATCTCTGAGGAAAATCCATTCCATGTATTCTGACTCATCAGCAGCTCCTTTCTCATGACATTTTTGAAGAAAAAACAGGATTTTGCCTCTGCCATGCATCCCGAGGGCGTGTCAGGATGCATATATCGGCACACACATAAATATACATATGCATATACATACACATATATACACGTGCATGCATATACACATACATGCGCATACACACGTGTACATATACATATTCACATGCGTGCATGTATTTATTTGCATATTTAGTGTCTGTATTTATGCGCTGCATATATTTATGCACCGCTAGTCTCTCGATCCCAATCTCCCATCTGCTCTCTTCTGATTCCGCAGATCTTCACGCTCGCGGGAGCTCCTGCGCATTCAGCCAGAAAGACACTTCCAAGGCCCAATCTCAGGCTCCGCCCATGTGAAAGGCAATACCCGCCAGAGCAGAGAGGGCGATAAAGACAATGGGGTGGAGCTTCTTAAACTTCACCTGAAGAACAAAGAGTATGACCCCCAGAATGACAGCCTCCCAGATGATCAGATCCCCAAAGTTTCCGCTTCTCTCATAGGCATCGAGATTCACCAGGGCGACTTTCGCCACATGAATCCCCGCCGCGGAGATCATCGCGATGGAAGCCGGCCTCAGTCCGTAGAAGGCATTCTGCACAGCCTTGCTGTCCTGGAATTTCTGTAAAAACCTGGCGATAATCAGAATGATGATCACGCACGGCGCCGCCAGGGACAAGGTGGCCAGAATGCCGCCAATCACGCCGGCTGTGGTATAGCCCGCGTAGGTCGACATGTTGATGCCGATGGCCCCCGGTGTCGACTCCGAGATCGCGATCATGTCGGCAATGTCCGCATGGCTGAACCAGCCGGTCTTATTTGAGATCTCATAGAGAAATGGCAGGGTCGCCAATCCTCCGCCCACAGTGAAGAGTCCGGTCTTAAAGAATTCCAGGCAAAGCCTGATCAGCGTTGTCATGCCTGCTCCCCCTTCTCTTTCTTCTCAGATGCAGCCTTCGCTTCCGTCTTCTTTCCCCCAAGGGCGATCCCGATGGCGCCTGAGAGAATCACCAGCACCGCAGCCGGAACCGCGATGGGAAGACTGCGGGAGAAGGTGGTCAGGACAAAAACCAGAAGGTAGAGGATCAAGGTTCTAAGGTCCACCACCGATTTTTTCCAGAGCCGCAATACAGCCTGAAGGATGAGCACAAAGACACAGACCCGGATCCCGGCGAAGGCGTTCTGAACGACCGGGAGATCCGCAAAATTCGTCATGAAGGCAGCGATCAGCAGAATCACCGCGATGGGGGCGGTCAGAAAGCCCAGTGTGGCGATGATTCCGCCGATCGTTCCGGCCTTCTTGTTCCCGATAAAGGTGGAGACATTGAGTGCGATGATCCCCGGGGTGCACTGCCCGATGGCAAAATAGTCCATCAGCTCATCCGTGTTGGTCCAGCCCCTGTCCTCCGCCAGATCCCGCTGTAGAAGCGGCAGCATCGCATAGCCGCCACCGAAGTTTACTGCCCCGATCCGAAGAAATACCAGATACAGTTCCAATAGTTCCCTGCTCACCTTTTATTCACCCTCACTCTCCAATGATCTTGATCAGAAGCCGTTTGTCCCGCTTCCCATCAAACTCATAGTAAAAGATCTGCTCCCAGGGCCCAAAGTCCAGCTTCCCCCTGGTCACCGCGCAGACCACCTCGCGCCCGAACAGCTGCCGCTTACAGTGCGCGTCCCCATTGTCCTCATAGCCGTTGTGATCATACTGATCATAGGGCTTCTCCGGCGCCAGTCTCTCCAGAAGGCGCTCAAAGTCCCGGTGAAGGCCGGACTCGTCATCATTAATGATCACCGAAGCGGTGATGTGCATCGGGTTGACCAGGCAGAGGCCCTCCCGGATTCCGGACTCATCGATCGCCTTCTGGACATCGTCAGTAATGTTGACCAGGCCCCTGCGGCTTGGAAGATGAAACCAAAGCTCTTTCCGATACGATTTCATGGCAGCCCTCCCTGCAGATTTGTTTATACTGCTGGAATCATATCACAGCTTCAGACAGACCGTCCAGAAGTCCATAAAACTGGCGCAGATAGTCTGAGCGGCCCATTCAGCCCAGGCGCAGACGCGATCTCTTCCTGACGGGGATTTTCATGCCGCGGGAACCCATCTCCAAGGAAAGCTCTCCTCTGCACGCAAAAGGGGAGGGTCTCCCCTCCCCTTCAAAGTTCCAGCGAACCGGTATCCGTTCCATTGATCACCCAATAAGCCCTGCCCTCATCAGGTCTGACATACATCTCGCATGTCCGGACCCCGTTTCCTTTCACATGCCTCTCTGCTTTCCAGGCAGTCTGCGCGCGGCTTTCCAGATTGGTCAAGTCGAACTGCACATCCCCCAGATCCAGGATCAGTTCCTCGGAAAGGCCCTTGCTCTTCCCGGACTTCTCCTTTTTCCCGCCGCCCTGGCCTTCCGCGGTCTCCACCTTCTTCTTGTCAAAGCGCTGCTCCCGGACCAGCTTTGCCTGTTCCCGCCGCTCCTCATCGACATATTCCCAGTGATATCCGCCGGCTGTCAGCCATCTCCCTGTCACGCACTGGTAGATATTCGAAGCCCCGATGCCTGTGTCCTCAAAGGCCTCCCGGAGGGATTCATACTCTTTTCCGCTGTCCAGGTTTTTGACCGCGAAGAGATCTCCCCTTCGTTTCAGGTTGGAGCTTTTCTTTTCCCTCTGGTCCCGCGAATCACTGTTCTCATAGCGCCAGTGATACCCGCCAGCGGTTCCTGTCTTGCCTTTGAGGCAGCGCTCCAGATAGATCGCGGAGATGCGCAGTTCCCTGGAAGCGTCCTCGATGGAGTCATACAAAAGGCCGCTTTCCACACAGATCACTGCCCTCGGATTTCCCTCCGCCAGATACACCTTCTCCACAGACACACCTCCAGAATAAAGACCCGCTTCCCTGCTCCCTTCCAGGGAGAGGCTCGTCAGATCCGGGCAAAATATCATATTTATACAAGCATATGCAATCTATGATCATATGTAGTATATCACGGCAGAAGAAAGCAGACAAGAGGCCCTGGCCTTTTCTGCCGGGTAGATCCCGGATCTGCCGCAGGCGAATCCTGAGTGCCTCTGCATATACCGCCCCCAGGCTGCGAAGATGGCAGCTTCCCCTGATCAGGCGCAGATAAGGGAAAAGGTCGTTCTGGCCTCCTTCTCTCTTTTTCTCATCTCATCTCGAGCATCTGGTCCTTTCGTGAAATCTTTGTAGCTGTCCAGTCCGCTTTGCGCAGCTGATGCGCAGAGCGAGGTAATGCAGCTCAAAAGCAAAGGCCAGGCACACTTTCCATACGGGCGTAGGCGCCTCAGCCCGGCCGAATGCCTTCAGGCGCCTGCATCTGGACAGAAAGGCAGTCCCTTCTTCAGGTCTTCAGATCACATAAAACCAGCCCTCATCCTCATGCTCGATGTGCTCCGCCTTCTTCCCCTCCCCCAGGATCATCTCCTGGTTCTTGACATTCACTTTCGTGTTCGGGGCTACAGAGCTGGTGATAAAGCAGTTGCCTCCGATCACGACATCGTGTCCGATGACCGTCTCACCGCCGAGGATCGAGGCCCCAGAGTAAATCGTGACATTGTCCTCGATGGTCGGATGGCGTTTCTTCCCGGACAGTCTCTGCCCGCCCCTGGTTGAAAGCGCGCCGATCGTGACTCCCTGGTAGACCTTCACATGGCTGCCGATGATGGTCGTCTCGCCGATCACGATACCGGTGGCGTGGTCGATCATGAAGTACTTGTCGATGGTTGCGCCCGGATGGATGTCGACACCGGTCTTTCCGTGGGCATGCTCCGTCATGATCCGTGGGATCATGGGCACATTCAAAAGGTACAGCTCATGTGCCAGACGGTAGACCGTGATGGCGTAGAAGCCTGGATAGCAGAGGATAATCTCGCTTTTGGAGTAGGCAGCCGGATCCCCGTCCAGTGTTGCCTGCAGATCCGTATCCAGATACTCCCGGACGCGCGGGATCCTGCGGATGAAGGTGATCGTGATCTTTTTCGACTCCTCCCGGATGGCGTTCTGCTCCTTGGCACTGAACTCGTTGGTATACTTCAGGGCAATCTCGATCTGCTCCTCAAGATTGATGATGATGTCGTCAACGATGGTGCTGATGCTGGCGTCGATGTTGTAGACGCGCATCGTCGAGTCCGGATCCCGGTAGTAGCCCGGAAAGACGACCTGAAACAGTTCGCGGATGATCCGCACAATCACATCCCGGTTTGGCTCCGGCGCGCCGGAGGTCCGGTCGATGGCCCGCCCTCCCCGGTAGTCGTTCAGAATCCCCTGTACCAGGAGACTCGCCTCCTCCTTCATGCTCCGTCCGTCTTCCATGATCCTGCCTCCTGTTCCCATATATCTTCCGTATTTTTCCTGGCCCCTCTGTTGATCAGCCTGCCTGCTTCTTCCCTGGCTGTCCAGTCGCAGGCTCCTAAAGGCATTCGGCCGGGCTGAGGCTCCTATCGCCGCATACATAGCGCGCCCGGCCTTTGCGTTTGAACGGTATTCCCTCGCTTCGCGCAGCCAGTGCGCAAGCGGACTGGACAGTTACGATTATTATACAGGTTTAACGGGTGTCTCTCCAGATAAACAGATACGACCTGAAAGGCAGTCTGGGCCTTTCCACGGCCCAGGCTGCCTCTTTTCTCTTGCTGTCTTCTTCTCTTTTTTCGTGGCTTTCACGCTCACGGGATCGCTCATTTCTTTTCCAGATAGCTTTTTACATACTTTCCAGTGTAGGATTTCGGATTTTCGGCCACCTCCTCCGGGGTTCCGGTGGCCACCACCATTCCTCCGCCGTCCCCGCCTTCAGGTCCCATGTCAATCAGGTAGTCGGCAGTCTTGATCACGTCCAGGTTATGTTCAATCACCAGAACCGTGTTTCCCCCATCGGTGAGCCGCTGCAGAATGGAGGTCAGCTTGTGCACGTCCGCAAAATGAAGACCTGTGGTCGGCTCATCCAGGATGTAGATGGTCCGGCCTGTGCTGCGCCTTGAAAGCTCTGTGGCCAGCTTGATCCGCTGCGCCTCGCCGCCCGAGAGCTCCGTGGAGGGCTGCCCCAGCTTGATGTAGCCAAGGCCCACATCGAACAGCGTCTGGATCTTGTCCCGGATTGCAGGTATGTGCTCAAAAAACTTAAGCGCCTCCTCCACGGTCATGTCCAGGACCTCATAGATGTTCTTCCCCTTGTAATGCACCTCCAGGGTCTCACGGTTGTAGCGCTGCCCCTGGCAGACCTCGCAGGGCACGTAGACATCCGGAAGAAAGTTCATCTCGATCTTGATGATCCCGTCGCCCGAGCAGGCTTCGCAGCGGCCGCCCTCGACATTGAAAAAGAACCTTCCTTTCTTGTAGCCCCTGGCTTTTGCCTCCGAAGTCGCCGCAAAGAGATCCCGGATGGAGTCAAAAATCCCCGTGTAGGTCGCCGGATTGGATCGGGGCGTCCGGCCGATCGGTGACTGGTCAATACAGATCACCTTGTTCAGCGCCTCCACGCCCTCCAGGGAGTCATACTTCCCGGGGATCTGCCGGGCCCGGTTCAGCTTGTTGGCCAAAGCCTTGTAGAGGATCTCGTTGACCAGGGAGCTCTTGCCGGAGCCGGAAACCCCGGTCACGCAGGTGAAGATCCCAAGGGGGATCTGGACGTCGATCTTCCGAAGGTTGTGCTCGGCGGCTCCGTGGACCGTCAGAAAAGCTGCCGGCTTGCGCCGCTTTTTCGGGAGCGGAATCTTCATCTTCCCGGACAGATACTGCCCGGTGATCGACTCAGGGACCTTCATGATCTCCTCCGCTGTGCCCGTGGCAACCACCTGACCGCCATGGGAGCCGGCGCCGGGTCCGATGTCCACAATAAAGTCCGCGGCCCGCATGGTGTCCTCGTCATGCTCCACAACGATCACCGAATTTCCCAGGTCCCGGAGGTGAAAGAGGGTGGCCAGGAGCTTGTCGTTATCCCGCTGGTGAAGGCCAATGGAAGGCTCATCCAGGATGTAGGCAACCCCAACCAGGCCCGAACCGATCTGGGTCGCCAGACGGATTCTCTGGGACTCCCCACCGGAAAGTGTCCCGGTGGCCCGGGACAGGGACAGATAGTTCAGCCCCACGTCCACCAGGAAGGTGATCCGGGAACGGATTTCCTTCAGGATCTGATCCCCGATCTTCAGCTGCTGACCGGTCATCCTGGCATCCATGCCAGTCAGAAAGCGCTGAAGATCTCCGATGGACAGATTGGTCATCTCGTAGATGTTCCTTCCTGCCACCGTCACCGCCAGGGCTTCCTTCTTCAGCCTCTGCCCCTGACATGCCGGGCAGGGAGATACCCGCATGTAGGTCTCATACTCCGCCCTGGCAGCCTCCCCGAAGGTCTCCCGGTAGCGCCGCTGGACATTCTTCAGAAGGCCCTCAAACGCAACGTTGTAAACGCCGACCCCCCTCTGGCCCCTGTATTGAACCTGGACCTCCTCGCCGCCAGTCCCATTGATGAGGATCTCATGGATGTCCTTCGGGTAGTCCTGAAAGGGCGTCGCCAGACTGAAACCGTATCTCTCCGCCAGCGCATTCAGAATCGCCCTGGTAAAGGAGCCCTCGGACTTGCTGGACTGCCAGCCCGGAACCACAATCGCTCCCTCGTCGATGCTCAGCGACTTGTCCGGGATCAGCAGGTCCTCGTCGAACTCCATTTTGTAGCCAAGTCCAGTGCACTCCGGGCAGGCGCCGTAGGGGTTGTTGAAGGAAAAGCTCCGGGGCTCAATCTCCGCGATGGAGGTCCCGTCATCGGGGCAGGCGAAGTTCTCGGAAAAAGTCAGAATCTCTGTCTCCTTGTGGGTGGCGCTGGCATCCGCCTGCCGGGTCTCCTCACTCACCGTTCCAGTGATGACCGCTTTCCCTTTGCTCTCCTTCTCCCTGCCCAGCTCATCCGGATGCTGGTCCTTCTCTGTCTTCGGGCGCTGGACCTCCACGTAGGCCAGGCCTCCGGCCTGGGCCAGAACCTGTTCCAAAGACTCCGTCAGACGCTTCTCGATGCCAGGCTTGACCACAAGCCGGTCCACGACAATCTCGATGTTGTGTTTGCTGTTCTTGTCGAGCTTGATCTCCTCTGAGAGCTCGTACATCGCCCCGTCGATGCGTACACGCACGTAGCCGGACTTCCTGGCCTGGCTCAGGACCTTCTGGTGCTCGCCCTTCCTGCCCCGCACCACCGGCGAGAGCAGCTGAATCCGGGTCCGCTCCGGGAGCTCCATCAAAGAATCCACCATCTGGTCCACGGACTGCTTCCTGATCTCCCTGCCGCAAAGCGGGCAGTGGACAACCCCACAGCGGGCATAGAGAAGGCGGAAGTAGTCATAGATCTCCGTCACCGTTCCCACCGTAGACCGGGGATTATGGTTTGTGGACTTCTGGTCGATGGAGATGGCCGGTGGGAGCCCTTCGATGCTCTCCACCCGGGGCTTCTCCATCTGTCCCAGGAACTGACGGGCGTAGCTGGACAGAGACTCCATGTAGCGCCTCTGTCCCTCCGCGTAGATCGTGTCAAAGGCCAGGGAGCTTTTACCGGACCCTGAAAGGCCGGTCATCACAACAAACTCATTCCGCGGAATGTCCAGATCGATGTCCTTCAGGTTGTGTTCCTCCGCCCCGCGGATGCGGATGTACTTCCGTACATCGCGCTTTGGCGCTGTCTTTTCTTTGTCCATATACTCTCTTTCCGTATCTGATCGGTCTATTCCAGCACCCGATATGCAGAATCATTATGATTCAGTGTTCATCGCATATTTTGATGATCTAATCTAAACTCTGAAGTGTCTTTTTCAGATCCCGCATCTTGTCTCTGAGCTCTGCCGCCTGCTCGAAATTGAGATCCGCGGCAGCCTTCCGCATCTGCTTTTCCACCTGCTCGATGAGTTTTGCCAGTTCATCCTTCGACATCGACTCCGGATCTTTCTCAAATTCTTTTTCCTTTCTGGCGATGTCTTTGGATACCGCGATCAGATCCCGGACCGCCTTGCGGATCGTCGTGGGCTGAATGTGATGCTCCGTGTTGTATTTCTGCTGGGCAGTCCGCCTCCGGTTGGTCTCGCTGATGGCCCGCTTCATAGAGTCGGTGATGCTGTCAGCGTACATGATCACGTGCCCGTCCACATTTCGGGCAGCCCTGCCGATGGTCTGAATCAGGGCTGTCTCAGACCGGAGGAAGCCTTCCTTGTCCGCATCCAGGATTGCCACCAGCGTGATCTCGGGGATGTCCAGTCCTTCCCGGAGAAGGTTGATGCCGACCAGGACGTCAAAAACGCCCAGGCGCATGTCCCGGATGATCTTGCTCCGCTCCAGGGTATCAATGTCTGAATGCAGGTAGCGGACCAGGATTCCCTCCTCCTTCAGATAGTCGGTCAGATCCTCCGCCATGTGCTTGGTCAGGGTCGTCACCAGAACCTTATTGCCCTTCTGGGTCTCCTTCCGGATCTCAGCTGTCAGGTCATCGACCTGTCCGGCGATGGGCCTGACCTCAATGGCGGGATCAAGCAGGCCGGTGGGCCGGATGATCTGCTCCGCCCGGAGGAGCTCCATGGCCTCCTCGTAAGGGCCCGGTGTCGCGGAGACAAAGAGGATCTGGTCGATCTTGTCCTCAAACTCCGAAAACTGAAGCGGCCGGTTATCCTTGGCGGAGGGCAGACGAAAGCCATAGTCCACCAAAGTCTGCTTGCGGGACTGATCCCCATTGTACATCGCTCTGATCTGCGGGATGGTCATGTGGGACTCATCGATGATGATCAGAAAGTCATCGGGGAAGTAGTCGATCAGCGTCTGGGGCGGGGAGCCTGGCTCCCGCCCGTCCATGTGTCTGGAATAGTTCTCGATCCCTGTGCAGAAGCCAGTCTCCCGCAGCATCTCGATGTCATAGTGGGTACGCTCCGAAATCCGCTGTGCCTCAATCAGCTTGTCATTCGCCTTAAAACTGGCGATCTGCTCCTTCAGCTCTGCTTCGATGTGTCCGATGGCCTCCTGGATCTTTTCCATGGGCGTTACGTAGTGGGAGGCCGGAAAGACCCCGATGAAGTTAAGGGAGCTCCGGACCTGGCCGGTGAGCGGATCGATCTCCGTGATCCGGTCAATCTCGTCACCGAAGAATTCCACCCGGAAGGCATAATCGTCCGTATCCGCCGGAAAGATGTCCAGTACATCCCCCTTGACCCGGAAGGTTGATCTGTGGAAGTCGATGTCGCTCCGGTCATAGTGGAGCTCAATCAGCTTTTTCAGGATTTCGTCCCGGTCCCGCTCCTCGCCGGGCCGAAGATAGAGAGCCATCTCTTTGAAATCGATGGGGCTGCCCAGGCCATAGATGCAGGAAACCGAGGCCACAACGACCACATCCTTCCGCTCCACCAGAGAAGCGGTGGCGGAAAGACGGAGTTTATCAATTTCCTCGTTGACCAGGGCATCCTTCTCGATATAGGTATCCGTCGAGGGGACATAGGCCTCCGGCTGATAATAGTCGTAATAGGAGACAAAATACTCTACGGCATTCTCCGGAAAAAACTCCTTGAATTCGCCGTAGAGCTGTGCTGCCAGCGTCTTATTGTGCGCAATCACCAGCGTTGGTTTCTGAAGCTTCTGGATGACGTTGGCCATCGTGAAGGTTTTGCCGGAACCTGTAACGCCCAGCAAAGTCTCCGCCTGATTGCCCTCCAGGAAACCCTCCACCAGCTGTCTGATTGCCTCCGGCTGGTCCCCGGTTGGGGCGTAATCCGAATGAAGTTTAAAATCCATAGTTCCCTGATCCTCTGATTGAAGGTGAATCGTGAAGACCGCATTTCTCCCCGCGGGCGGATCCTTCGCGCCTCTTCATATCCCGCAGGCTGAGACAGTCCCTGGCAGATTCTCCTGATCGCGCGTAGAAAGCTCGCAGCTGTCCAGTCGCAGGCTCCTAAAGGCATTCGGCCGGGCTGAGGCTTTGCGCCCGCATTCAAAGTGCGCCCGACCTTTGCTTTTGAATTGTATGACCTCGCTCGGCGCAAAGCGCAAAGCGGGCTGGACAGTTACGAAACCTCAGTGATGGTCCCGCCTCCGGCGGTAAGATCCCCCTGATAGAGAACCACGGCCTGGCCTGGACAGAGGGCCCTCTGAGGCCTGTCAAAGAGAATCTCCACCTGCCCTCCCGGTAAAATCTTTGCGCTGCAGGATGCCTCCCTGGCCTGGTACCTTGGCTTCGCCGTCAGGCGAAGCTCCTCCCCCAGCTCCGGCGGGGAGAGGATCCAGTTGAAATCCTCCGCGATCAGATGCCTGGAATAGAGCTCCTGATCCGGGGCCAGAACAATCTCATTCCGCTCCAGGTCCTTTCTCTTCACATAAAGCGCTTCCGGCAGGGCCAGCCCCAGCCCTCTTCTCTGGCCGATGGTGTAGCGGATCATGCCTTTGTGCTCCCCCAGCACATGGCCTTCCTCATCCACGAAGTTTCCATGCGGGTATTTCTTCCCGGTACGCTTCATGATAAAGTCCGCGTAGTTTCCCTCCTGGACAAAGCAGATGTCCTGGGAATCCGGCTTTTCCGCGTTCATGAAACCGTATCTTTCGGCGATCTGCCTGACTTTGGCCTTTGTTTCAATCTCCCCCAGAGGAAAAACCGTATGGGCCAGCTCCTCCTGGGTCATGGCATAAAGAACATAGGTCTGGTCCTTGTCCCGGTTGACTGCCCGCTGAAGCTGATAGCGGCCGGTCTCCTCATCAAAAAGGACCCGCGCGTAATGCCCGGTCACAATGATATCCGCCCCCAGCTCCCGGGCTTTGCCGAAGAGTTTTCCAAACTTCTGGGTGCGATTGCAGTCGATGCAGGGATTCGGGGTACCACCGGCCTCATAGATGGAGATGAAGCGGCCGATCACCTGCTCCTCAAAATCCTCTGTGAAGTTCAGTACGTAGTGGGGCATATTCAGCCGGAAGGCAGCCTGCCGGGCATCCTCCACGTCATCGATGCTGCAGCAGGTCCTGCTGCCCTTCATCTCTTCCCCGGCAAAAAGCTTCATCGTGACGCCGATGCAGTCATATCCCCTCTCTATCATCAAAGCCGCCGCCGCGGAAGAATCCACGCCGCCGCTCATCGCAATCAAAGCCCGCTTTCTCTCCGCCTCCATCCTGTTCTATCCGAATCCTTCCTTCTTTTTTTCCCGCCAGTCTGATGCGCGTCTCCCGCGCTCCGCTTTACGAATGCCGAAAAGTCTCAGCGGAAAAGATCGCCACTGAGCGCGGCCGCATGGTGACCTTCTTCCAGGCCATCCCCCGCTCCTCGCCGCCGGTAGACACCACCAGGTGCCAGCTCCTGCCCTCCGGCAGATCCGGCAGCGTGATCTCCAAAGGCTCCCAGAAGACATTCAAAGCCAGGCAGACAATATCATCGTCCCCCTTGCCCTCATCGTAGCCCGCATAGATCACATAGAAAGCCTTCGTCTCCTTGGTCACCAATGCGTTCCAGGGAGTCCCCGCGTGGA
>CADBUA010000444.1 GCA_902797665.1 uncultured Lachnospiraceae bacterium
GATCATTCAGCATCTGTATGAGGACAAGCTTGAGAGCAAAATCAGCGATGAGCGTTTGCGAAGCTGAGCGAAAACTACGAGAATGAGCAGAAAGCGCTCGAAGCCCGTGTGTCCGGGTTACCCGGCCTGACTGCCGCCGAGCAGGAATCCAGCGTCAATGTGGAGCGCTTCCTCGACCTTGTGCGGAAGTATACAGGCATCCGGGAACTGAAATCTGAGCTGATCAGGGAGTTCGTTGAAAAGAGTATGGTCTTCAGGGCGGAGCGCATTGACGGCAGGCGCGTTCAGCGCATCCGCATCACTTGGAATTGCATCGGTAAGTGCCCTCCGCCGATGCCTCAGAAGGATGAGAAAACGGCATAGCCGCATTTCACGACTATGCCGTATTTCCGGGATTATGAAATCACTAAGCTGCACCCGTTAAGCCCGGGGATTTTCTGCATCCTCCTCTGTCCTCCCTGGAGGAGTCCGGTGAGATGCCGCTGTGATGACAGTACTTTTTATTTATGCTATGATTTCGATAATGGAAAGACTGATCTTTCAGGCCGGGGCGCGGAGGGGCGCGTTTTTCGGCTTTTTGACGGGGAGAAACACGGGCTGAGCAGAGTATTTTCGGAGGATTGGGAAATGGCAGGGGAGAAGATCAGATATAGGGAGATTGATATCGCCAGAGGATTTGGAATCATCCTGGTGGTGGCCGGCCATGCGATCAAGCAGACCGGGGTCTCCGCCCGCTGGATCAGGATCCTGACCTTTCTGATCTATAGCTTTCATATGCCCCTTTTCTTTCTCCTGTCCGGCTTTGTCGCGGCAAAAATCCTCAGGATGGAGCTGATGCGGGAACGCTTATCCTACATCAGAGACCGTGCGCTGCGCCTTCTGGTCCCCTATTTTACGGTGAGCCTCCTCTATATCCCGGTCAAACTGAAGCTTTCAGCCTACGCGGAGCTTCCCTTTACCGAGAAGGACATCCTGAAAATCCTGATTGGCAGATCACCGGATGTGGCATTGTGGTTTCTGTTTATCCTTTTCGTTGTTTCGGCCATCACAGCCCTTTTCGTCAACCAGATCAACTTCCGCCAGTTTCTGTACGGGGCTTTTGTCCTGAGCGGAGTTTTCTACTGGCTCAACATCGATGTCCGGACCATGAAGTACTGGTTCTTTTTCCTTTTTGGGATCTGGGTGCGTCTGAAGTTTGAGGACGCCCAGAAGGAAGGGATCCGGGATGTCATGGGCGGTCAGTTCATCGGTGCTTTTCTGATCGGGATCTTCTATCTGGCTGCGGTTCTCTTCTGGTACCGGACAGCGATTATGATCTCCTGTTTTTTGACCAGCCTCTCCGGGATTTACCTGACCCTGTGGCTTTCCACCCGGATCGAGCATTATCAGCAGCCGGAGAAGCTCAGGAAATACCTTCTGTATCTGGGGGGATTCAGCATGGATATCTATATCCTGCATGAGCCCATCCTGACTGCTTTGAAGCTGATCCTCTGGAACAGACTTGCGCTGAACTACATTCTCGTGAGCCTGCTTCTCTTCCTCATGGCGCTTCTCCTGCCGATCCCGATCGGCCAGTATATCATCCGGCCTGTCAGGCTCTTCCGTTTCCTTTTTCTCGGGGAGTGGGCAGAAAAAGAGAGAAGTCCGGTTTTTTTGGCGGAAAGAAAGACCGAATAAAGAAAGACTGAATAAAGAAAGACCGAATAAAGATTTGCCCGTGAGGGTGAGAATCTGTGCCTGAATTGGCGCGAGCGGGCATCTACAGGTGAAATACCTGGCAAAATCAAATGGTTCCCGGTATAGAATAAGGGTAACTGTAAAGTCCGCTCTGGCCGCCTGTCGCCAAGCGAGGTAATATAGTCAAAAGCCAGGGCCAGGTGCAGATTGAATGCGGGCGTAGGAGCCTCAGCCCGGCCTCGCAGCTCCCAGGCGCCTGCGACTGGGCAGCTGCGAAAGATCCAGATCAAGAGGGACGGGAGAAGGAGAGGGCAGATGGCAGAGGAAAGAGCAAAGGGAAAGCAAAGAAAACAGCCAGCAGATCCTCCGGAGAATCACTGGAATCCCTTTACTCGGCCTGATCCGGACATGCGGGCAAGGAAGCGTTCGCGCTTTCTGCGGGAGATCATGACGTCCAGGATCTTCATTGTCACGGGCCTCTGCATTCTGGGGACAGTGATTGTCTCAGGCTATACCCTCTACCGCACGTCGATCCCCAGCGAGGGGAAGCCTTACGAACGTCTGACGGTGGAGGAGGCGCAGAGCTATATGAGCTTTGAGGAAAACTTTGTGATCGCTGATGTGCGTCCAGAGAAGGACTATCTGGCGGGGCATATCCAGGATGCACGGAGTCTTCCCTATAACCAGATCGTGGAAAATGCGGAGGATCTCCTGCCGGACATGGGGCAGATGATCTATGTCTATGGGGCCAGTTCGGAGGAGAGCTGCCGGGCGGCCCAGAAGCTCAGTGACATGGGCTACACGAACATCGCCGAGATCGGGGATTACGACAGCTGGATCATGGAGAGCAGCATCACCGAGACGGAGGGCTTCCTTCAGAACCGGATTGATGACATCTAGGATACCCGTAAGGGCGAGCATCTGCCAGAGACTGGCGCGACCTGCATAGCCATCTGCTGCGTCCGGAGATCCGGA
>CADBUA010000445.1 GCA_902797665.1 uncultured Lachnospiraceae bacterium
CAAAAACAGGCGCAAATCCGGCATGACAATGTCCGGACTTACGCCTGTAGTTTTCCTTCTCTCTATGGCTGCTCGACAGAGACAGGATAAGCAAACTTTGTGAACGTACTGTGAAAACAATGCGGCTTTTCTATGTTTTCTCTCCTGGGCGGACGCTCCCGGGCTCTGCCTGTCTTCTGTCTCTTCTCCCCCTCCCCTGTTTCCTGCCTCTCCTTTCGTGAACCAGCCCCGCCTGGAAGTGGTATACTCGAAAATATAGCTGGCTTAGTATGAACCAGCTGCCAGGGAGACAGGCCTGCTCCCAGGGTATCCTGATACGCGCGGCCAAGAGAATCTGCCAGCTGTCATCCGGGACCGCGGTATATGCAGAGAGACGAACGATTCGCCTGCGGCAAAGCCTAAGTGCCTCTCGTAATAACAAAGGAAGGAAGATTTCTGAGACGATGAGATTACTATATGCGGAAGATGAACAGCAGATGGCTGAGGCTGTCAGAGACTCCCTCGCCTTTCAGAAATATGTGGTGGACTGGGCGGAGGATGGTACGACAGCCCTGGAGCTCGCTCACAATGAGGATTACGACGGCATCATTCTCGATATCATGATGCCCGGCCTCGATGGTCTGACGGTCCTGAAGACACTGCGAACGGAGGGAAATCATACCCCAATTCTGCTTTTGACCGCCAAAGCGGAGATCGAGGACCGGATTGAAGGGCTGGAGCTGGGGGCGGACGATTACCTCCCCAAGCCCTTTGCCATGGGAGAACTGCTCGCCAGAGTAAAGGCCATGCTCAGGCGGGGGGATCACTTTCAGCCGGAAGACCTGACCTTCGGGGACCTGATCCTGTCGCCGTCCACCTTTATGCTCTCCTCAGGAGACGCCTCTGTGCAGCTCCAGAACCGGGAGTATCAGGTCATGGAGACCCTGATCCGGAATGCGGGGATCTTTCTCTCACCAGACACCCTGATCAATCACGCCTGGGGATATGAGTCCTATATCGACGCCAATTCCCTCCGGGTCTGTCTCTCAGGGCTGAGAAAGCGTCTGGCAGCCATCGGCTCCGCGGCGGAAATTCAGTCAAAGCGCAGCATCGGATATGTGCTCAGGATGAAGGCCCAGGAATAGAACCCTGATTTGGATTCGAATACGGATCTGAGGCAGTTGAGTCAGGATCGATAGATCCTGCGACCGGACAGCTACTCGGAAAATCGCGAAAGATCAGGTATTGCACCGGAGGATCGTGCATGATCAAGACGCTTCAGAAAAAGTTTATGATCACCATGATGATCGTCACAACATTGCTTTTGGCCGCCTTTCTGACTTCCGTAAATGTGATCAATCACTATAGCTCTGCCAGACAGAACAGGGCCGTGCTGGATCGGATTATCAGCAGAAATGTCCGCATGGCCCCAGGAAACACGCCCAATGGCGGATCATTGATCGCTCCGGAAATGCCCGATGGCATGAAAGCTCCGAACATACCGGAAGATCCCCCGCCAAATTCTGGCATGGAACAGACAGAGAGGGAGATTCCGCCATCCCCCTCTCCCCTGGATCCTGGAGCAAATGATCTCGGCCAGTATCTGATTGTCCAGATTTCAAAAGAAGGAAAGCTTCTCTTTTCAGATCTGACCCATGACCCGGACCTCACAGAGGCTGGGATGCTGGAGCTGCTCGGCCAGGTCAAAAGCAGCCTCCTCCCTAAGATTCTCTCTGCCTCTGAAGAGACGGAAACAGAAACCCTGAAGCCTGTCAGGGAGGAAGGCGGCAATGTCCCTCCCCCGGAAAAACCCGACGGCTCTGATGAAAGCTTTGATAAGAACTTTGATGAGAGCCTTGATGGGAGCCTTGATAAAATGAAAACTCCGGAAAATCAGGGGGTCAGGACAGAGGAGGGAAAGGCCGCGGGCTATTTCTACTATCTGGAACAGAGACCGGACGGGTCCGTGACAGGCGCCTTTCTCAACATTGCCCGTGAGACAGCAGCCGAGCTGCGCCTCCTCCTCATCACAGGCATTGTGGGCGCCGTCACCTGGCTCCTGGTGCTGCTCATTTCCTTCTTTCTCTCAAGAAAAGCCATCGCTCCGGTGGCTGAGAGCATCCGCCGGCAGCAGGAGTTTGTCACCAACGCAGGACATGAGCTGAAGACGCCTCTTGCCATCATCTCCATGAACGTAGATGTGCAGGAGATGCACCTGGGAAGCACCAACTGGCTCAGCAACATCCGCACGCAGACCGAGCGCTTGACGGAATTGACCCGACAGCTCCTGATGCTCTCGAAAATGGAGGAGGCAGACCATCTCTTCCTCTCCCAGACCTTTGATCTGGATGAACTGATGCTCCAGAGCCTCCGGTCCTTCCGGGAGAGCGCGGAGAAAAGAAATATCACCCTGGCGATCAGACAGGGGCAGGTGGGCAGTGTTTTCCTGTCAAAAGATCTCTGTCTGGAACTCTTGAACATCCTCTTTGACAATGCGGTCAAGTACGCAAAGGAAGACAGTACCCTGGAGGCAGCTTCCGTCAGAGGCCACCGGGAGATCACACTGACCATATCCAATGAATGTGATCAGCTTCCGGACGTGGAGCCTGAGCACCTCTTTGAGCGCTTCTACCGGGCAGATTCCTCCAGAAGCCGCAGTACCGGCGGCAGCGGCATCGGCCTGGCGGCAGCCCGGGCGATCACAGACCATCTGGGCGGCAGCATTCACGCCGCCTACGGCCCTGAAAAGCGAATCACTTTCACCGTCGTACTGCCCCAGAAAAAGCTGAATAAAGAACAAAAATCGTAATTGTCCAGTCCGCTTTGCGCACTTGCTGCGCAAAGCGAGATCACATAGTTCAAAAGCAAAGGCCGGTCGCAGATTGAATGCGGGCGTAGAAGCCTGCGCCCTGCCCTGTACCTGAAAAGGTGCCTGCGGCTGGACAGCTGGCAAAGATCAAGTCCAGAAGCGGATTCGAAAGAAAGGGAAAAGGAAGACCGGAAAATAGAGAAAAGCTCCACGAGCGTGAAAATCCGCGCAGATAAATGCGCAGGCAGATCCTGCCCACGCATTTGGCAAATCCAGACGGTTCATCTAAAAAGAAACTTCAGCAAAAATATACTGCAATTATTGTATCTGTTATATTTTTCATAAATTTTTAATATAGGTATTTTATGGAATTTTTCCAGTGCTCCGAAAGCCCTTCTCGATCTGGCTCTCTCTGCTCTCTATTCTCTCAATCTATCAATCTATCTCTCAATCTATCCGTCTTTCTATTCCATCTGCCATCTGTAACTTTGTCTGTCTCTCATCTCAGG
>CADBUA010000446.1 GCA_902797665.1 uncultured Lachnospiraceae bacterium
AGCTCGTTGGCTTCTGAGAAATGGGGAGAATCCTCCCCGATCGAAGTCAGGGTCTTCCAAAAGGATCTCACATGGAAGCGCCATTTTGACCGCTGCGCTTTGGGAATCACCCGGTTGGGCGCGAAGTAGTTCTGCGCATAGGCATTTTTCAGAAAAGTCTCAATCTCATCCCGAAGGCTGTCAAAGTCAATTTCCGACCTGGCCGTGACTTTGGCTTTGTCATTTGACCTTTTTGCCGAAAGGCCATTCAGAAGCAGATCGTCAAGATCCTCCTTTTTCTCCTTGGGAACCATCTTGTATGCTGAGACAAACAGCTCAGGCAGATCTTCCTGAGGAAATGACCTCAGTTTTGTCCGAACTTCCGCTACTTTCATCTCTCACTCCCCTTTTTTCTGACTCTTTCGCTTTTTCTCTTCTCCTCTGCGCACTCACGATGCTCCTTTTCTCTTCCAGCGGCGGAGCTCTTCTGAAATCTTCTGATCGACATCCATCCGGGCGGCTCTGCACTTCTTCGGGTACTTTCTGGCTTCCTGAAAGCAGAAGCTGATGAAAAGGCCCGATCCAAGCGGGAGAAGCTGCCTCAGCATGGACTCCGGATACAGGAAATGCGTCCCGTGCCGGTAGATCAGGGCTCTCGTGCTGTTCTCATGGGGATAGATCTTCAGCCTGGCTTTCATCCTGCGGATGTATCTGGCAGTGTCCCAGAGAACATCATCCTCCGCCCCGATCAGGAGGACCCGGCCTTTGATCTTCTCCAGCCTGATCTTTTCCTCCTCCCTGAGCGGGTGTCTTCTCTCCGACTCATCGAAGAGATCCCGGCTGGCGGCAATGGCCCCCCGCCGTTTGCTCTCCTCCCTGATCTTCTCCCAGTACTCCGGATGCCGGTAGGCATACGGAAGATAGGGAAGCGGCTCTCCCCTGTAGGAGATGGAAGACTCATGATCCCCTGGCCGCTCCTTCATGCCATCCTTTCCATCCCGGTAGAAACCTTCCATGACGAAGTCAGAAGGGGAGACAGCCAGCGTGAAGGTGATATCCGGGAAGAAGGAGGCGGCAGTGAGAGCCAGCATGCCGCTGGTGGAGGCGCCGGCAATTCCGATCCTGACATTTCCTCTCTCCTTCAGAAATGCGATCGCCGCCTCAAAGCGCTCCAGGGGATAATTGTGATGTCCGTAATCTTTCTTTCCCGGCGACATGGTCAGGACATTGAAGCCTTTTTTCTGAAACCACAGGGCAAAGCTGCGGGCCAGGTAATCCTCCGCGTCATCTCCGATCATCGCAATGATCACGCTCCGGCTTCCCAGAGGGTCCGGCCAGTAGACGCCATGGAATCCATCCTCCTCCACGGTCAGGCGCTCCTTCTTTGATTTCAGATCCGCTGGGACATAGGTATAGGGGCAGCTGTCAAAGCCTTCCGCAATGGTATGGGGCCGGATCAGATCAAGGCCCAGGAGACCTGCTGTCAGATAGTCTGACATGCAGGCGGCAGCAACGATGTCGGTATACCCGTGTTCCCGTGCGAACTTTGCAATCGGGCAGCTGGTGAACGTGAAGGACAGGGATTTTCCCTCCTCCCCCAGAGCCCGCTGATCGCCGGGGACACCTTCCTGAATGCTCCAGGCATCCAGCCACTCCCCCTTCTCCTGGTGCTCGGAGATGGTCTTTCTGAGCTTCCTTCCATGCGCCAGGTATCGCTCGGCCAGGGACGGGAAATGCCGGTTGATCTGGGAGCTGATCAGCGGAATCCGGGAAGGAAGCCTGTCTCTGATGATCTCCAGAGCCTCATCGCTTGTTAGCTTTCTGTCCACCGCGTCATAGAAAGCGAAGAGCGAAGAAGCCAAGGCCATGTTGAAGGACATGGGGTTGTCCTCCGGCCCGTAATCCAGCTCCTGTTCCATCTCCCTCAGAATTGCCTCAGCCCGCTCCGACGCTTCTCTCAGCAGTTTTTTCTGATCCAGTCCATGACGCCGGCAGTACTCCGGAGCCAGGACAAATGCAATCAGCAGATTTGTCCTCATGTCATGCCTCGTCTATGATTTTTGAAAACGCGCAGTTCTTTGCTCTTGTAGATATGAATGCAATGCTTAGATTTATATCAGAATTAAAATAGAAGTATATGCTTATATATGTCCGCTATTCAGCTCATAAAAATCTATTCACAGAAAAGCTATGCAGCCTTGGTTGCATAGCTTTTCTGCTGTTGGCGGCAGCTACAGGCACAGTGATCTACCCGCTTCTCGTGATATGCCATTTTGCCGGACAGGCATTCTCGCCTCGGGACAACCCGTATATCGCTCTCGCTTTTCACATCCCTTTATGAACTGTATGACCTCGCTCAGCGCTCCATCAGCTTCAGGATCTGAAGCTTGATGGCTCCGGGTCCCCCGCTGTAGGGATGTTCCCTGAGGGGAAGGTTTCCCTTGTTTGAGCCCTCCAGAACCGTCTTGGGGCGGGTAAACTCCCGGAAGCCCCACTCCCCGTGGTAGGCCCCCATGCCGGAGTGGCCGCTGCCGTTGAATGGAGCCCCCTTGACGGTGAGATGCATGATCACCTCATTGATGCAGCCTCCGCCAAACTGCATGCTGCCTGTGACCTTCCGGGCCCAGTCCATGTCTCTCGTAAAGACATAGAAAGCCAGTCCGCGCTGTCGGCTCTCAATCGTCCGGATCAGCTGATCGATGTCCTGATCCTCATAGGGGACGATGGGCAGGAGTGGGTTGAAGAGTTCCCTCTGAACGATCTCCTCATGGATGTCCACCGGATAGATCAGGGTGGGCTCAAAACGGCCGGTCGATGGGTCTCCCTTTCCGCCATAGACGATGCGGTCTCTGTACTTCTCCGCATCTCTCCGGCAGGCCTCATAAGCCGGGCCCTGGATCAGACGGGGATAGTCTGGATTCTTCAGGGGATCCTTCCCAATCTGCCGGATATATGCTTTCTGAAGCAGATAAAGGAACTCCTCCGCTCTTTCCCTGGCGACAGCCACCTGGTTGATGTCGATGCAGATCTGGCCGGCGTTCAGAAGCTTCGCGAAGGCAATCTTTCTGGCCGCGTCCTGAAGGTCCGCATCAGCCCGGACCACACACCAGTTGCCAGTCTCGCCACCAAGCTCCAGGGCGGCTGGCGTCAGGTTTTTCGAGGCCATGGCAAGAACATGGCGGCCCACCCTGGGGCTTCCTGTATAGAAGATCTTGTCAAAATCTGCTGCCAGACAGAGATCGGCCTCTTCGTGTCCACCGCCCAGAACGGTGACGTATTTTTCCGGGAAGGCGCGGCCAATGATCCTGCTGAGAAGCTCGGTGCAGGCTTTGGACTTTGAAGAGGCCTTGATGACAGCCGTATTGCCTCCCGCAATCGCCGGGATCAGAACCCCCAGAGACAGCACAAAGGGGAAGTTGAAGGGGGAGAGGATCAGGCAGGAGCCGTAGGGCATTTTGTAGACCCGGGTCACGCTGCTGGGAAAACAGTGAAGACCGCTATATCTCAGCTCCGGCTTTGCCCATCTCTTCAATCCTCGGATCGCCTCCTGAAGCTCCATGAGGACAGGCCCGATATCACAGAGATAGGCTTCCACAGGGGAGCGCATCAGGTCCTCCTTCATCGCCCTCTCGATCTCCGTCTCATAAAACAGTAAGGATTCCTTCAGCCTCTTCAGCTGGCGGATCCGCCAGTCAACATCCAGCGTCCTGCCGCTCCTGAAAAAAGCCTGCTGTCGCTTCAGGATGCTGCCAATTTCTGCTTCTGTCATCTTTTTCACCTTCCTGTGCCGGACTCTCTCCACCCGTCACCCGTCTTTTGCTTCTTTCACCTTCCCTGCTCTACTCTGAGACGGTCATCCAGCTGAATCCCTTCGTGCTCCAGAAGCCAGCATTTCCTCTCAATCCCCCCCGCGTAGCCTGTCAGCTTTCCGCCAGCTCCCAGGACCCTGTGGCAGGGAATGATCAGGAGGATCCGGTTGTGGGCAGCCGCTCCACCGACTGCCCGGGCAGAGGTCCGTCTGCCTCTCTTCCCGGAAAGCTCCTCAGAAATCTCCCCATAGGTCATGGTTTTCCCGTAAGGGATGGTCATGATCGCTTCCCAGACAGTCTTCCTGAAGCCTGTCTGGGCCATGGAGACAGGAGGCGTGAAATCCGCTGCCTTTCCGCTGAAGTAGAGGTCCAGCCAGCGTCTCGTCTCCTCAAAGACTGGAAGCAGGCTCTCTTGACAGCTCCTTTCCAGAAGATCCCCAAAGGACCTCTGCCCGTCAAAGCAAAGGTCAGTCAGCATTTTCCCGTCACTTGCCAGGGTGATCCCCCCGAGAGGCGAATCGGCATGTGCGATAAACTGCATCTTTCCTCTCTTTCTTTTCATCTGTAATAAAACTGCCTGCAGGAGCTAGCGACTTGGCAGGTGTTAAACTGCATATCAAAGTTTTTATCAGCGTAAAACGCATTAAAATATTCAATCATATATTAAATGGCACCTTTAAACGCATTAATATATAATAGTATGATCATATAAATATATTGATATGCATATGTACGAATATGTTAATGTGTGAATATATGAATATATAAATATGTTAATGTATAAATAAATAAGTGGTTTTATCGCTTTTCTGCAGTTTTCAGATTTATCCTTCCGCTGTCTTTCACTCTCCGCTGCTTTCTTC
>CADBUA010000447.1 GCA_902797665.1 uncultured Lachnospiraceae bacterium
GCGGGCATATCGTGTGGAAATACTGACATACTAATAGTTATCGAAAATATACCAGAGGCAGTCAGGATTTGCCGCAGGAAAATCGTTAGTGCCTCTGCATATACCGCGGCCACGGACGATAGCTGGCAAATTCTCCTGGCCGCGGGTATAGACAGGCTGCCGGGCAGGGATTCTCCCTGCCCGGTTTTCAAAATGCGGAAAAAACCGCCTTCTGTTTCCCGAATGCAGCATTCACATGATACTCTCCAATAATCTGCAGTCAACCGCATCGGAAGCCCGTATTAAAACTCCGGTACGACACGTATTGGCAGTACGGGTCTTACCGCTACTCATTTTAGTTTCCCTTTTCAAAAAGATCAATCCGCGCAGAACGCTTTTTGTAACTGTCCAGCCCGCTTTGCGCATTAGCTGCGCAAAGCGAGGTAATATCGTTTAAACGCAAAGGCCGGGCGCACATTGAATGCGGGTGCAGGAGCCCCGGCCCGGCCTCGTACCTGGAAAGGAGCCTGCGACTGGACAGGTACAAAAAAGGCCGGAGCCTTCTCTGAAGGATCCGGTCTTTTTCTCTTTCTGCCTCCCACATCATCTGTATTGTAATGCTGCGGCTCCTGTCCTTTTTCGTCCCTTTTCAGACCGACTGCAGTGCCTTCAGAGAAAGCTCCTCCAGGATCTCCGACTTGATCCTGTAAAGCTTGTCCGAAAGGTCTACATACATCTCGTGCGGATTGGCGAAGCGCTTGGTCTCATCCCAGAGGCTCTCCTTCTCCTCAGTGCAGATGTCCCGGATCTCCATGACCGACGGGGAGCTATAGACACATTCTCCGCCCTTGAAGATCGGCACCAGGAGCTGTCTCAGCTCATAGCTTCCTGCCTTGATCTTGGTTTTCTTCCAGGTCTCAATCGGATCAAAGATAATCAGATCCTGGTTCGTGTCAAACACCTCATCCTCCAGGCAGATCAGGTCCGCCCGGATCTTGTGAAGCTGCTTGTCGTAGATCCTGTAGATGATCTTGCTGCCCGGGTTCGTGATCTTATCGGTGTTCTCCGACAACTTGATCTTCGGGATCAACTTGCCGTCCGGTCCCTCAATGGCCGCCAGCTTGTACACGCCGCCAAAGGCGGGCGTGTTCTTGGATGTGATCAGATTGGTCCCGACTCCCCAGGAGTTGATGGCTGCTCCCTGTGCCTTCAGGGACTGGATCAGGTACTCGTCCAGATCCGAGGATGCCGCGATGGTGGCGTCTGTAAAGCCCGCATCATCCAGCATCTTCCTGGCCTTCTTGGACATATACGCCAGGTCTCCGGAATCCAGGCGGATCCCGTAGCGGGTCAGCTTCACCCCTTTCTCCCGCATCTCGGTGAACACACGGATCGCCGCGGGCACACCGGACCTGAGGGTGTCATAGGTATCCACCAGCAGGACGCAGTTGTTCGGATACAGCTCCGCATAGGTCTTGAAGGCCGTGTACTCGTCCGGGAAGCTCATGATCCAGCTGTGGGCATGGGTTCCCAATACCGGAACATCGAACATCTTTCCGGTCAGGACATTGGACGTCCCGATACAGCCGCCGATAACCGCCGCCCTGGCACCGTAAGTGCCGGCATCCGGCCCCTGGGCCCGCCTCAGCCCAAACTCCATGATTCCATCCCCCCGGGCCGCATAGCACACCCGGGCCGCCTTGGTCGCGATCAGGGACTGGTGGTTGATGATGTTCAGAATCGCCGTCTCCATGAGCTGGGCTTCCATGATCGGCGCGATGACCTTGACCAGCGGCTCCCTGGGGAATACCACGGTTCCCTCCGGGATCGCGTAGATATCTCCTGTAAACCGGAAGTCCTTCAGGTACGCCAGAAAATCCTCGTCAAAGATGCCAAGCCCCCGGAGATACTCGATCTCATCCTCCGAGAAGGTCAGCCTCTTCACATAATCAATCACCTGATCCAATCCAGCACAGATGGCGTAGCCGCCATTGTCCGGATTTCTCCGGTAGAAAGCATCGAAAACAACCTTCTGCCGCATCCCTGCCTTGAAATACCCCTGCATCATCGTGAGCTCATAGAAGTCCGTAAGCAGCGTCAGTTTCATTGTACTCATCGCTATTCCTCCCCTGGGAAACGTGATCATCATGGGTCTCATTATACCTGGAAGAGGTTGGTTTTGCCAGATACGCCACCCTCATCGCCCCTTCCAGGCAGGCGCTCCGAAAATCTCACGCTGGGAGAAACAAGGCTGAAAACTCATATGTACCCGCGAGCGCGGGAATTTGCGGCCTAACTATGCGCGAGCGGACATATACCGATGAAACACTTCCAGCAGAAATTCAAATGCCCCCACTATATAACCGCAAAAACAAAGAGAGGAACTGATTTCTCAGTGCCTCTCTTTCTCTATGTTCCATTCTTAGCGTTTTGTCATCGGGACATACTGTCTCTGATCTCCCACTGCCAGGTAGGCGGGGCGAATGATCTTTCCGCGCCCTGTCAATTCCTCCAGCCGGTGCGCGCTCCAGCCCACCGACCGGGCGATGGCAAAGATCGGGGTGTACAGTTCGGTCGGGAGGCGCAGCATCTGATACACGAAGCCGGAGAAGAAGTCGACATTGGCGCTGACGCCCTTGTACATCCGGGCTTTCTCCGCAATCACCTGGGGCGCCAGTTCCTCCACAAGATGGTAAAGGGCCATCTCTTCCTGCAGGCCTTTCTCCTCACTGAGCCGGCCCGCGAAGCGCTCCAGAATCACCGCTCTCGGGTCGGAAACCGAGTAAATGGCGTGTCCGATCCCGTAGATCAGACCAGAATGGTCAAAGGCTTCCTTGTTGAGAAGCGCCCTGAGGTAAGATCTGATCTCCTCCCTGTCCTGCCAGTTCCGCACCCTCTTCTTCAGCTCATCCATCATATGAACCACCTTGATGTTGGCACCGCCATGACGGGGCCCCTTCAGCGATCCCAGGGAGGCCGCGAAGGAGGAGTAGGTATCCGTGCCGGAAGAGGTGACCACGTGGGTGGTGAAGGTGGAGTTGTTTCCACCGCCGTGTTCCATATGGAGAACCAGGCAGATGTCCAGGAGTCTTGCCTCCAGTTCGGTATAGCGGCCATCCCGGCGGAGCATGTAGAGGATGTTCTCCGCAAAGGAGAGATCCGGGGAGGGCTGGCGGATCACCAGACTGTTGCCCTTGTAGTAGTGCTGGTAGATATGGTAGCCGTAAACCGAGATCATGGGCATCATGGCTATCAGCTGCAGGCACTGTCTGAGGACATTTGGCAGAGAGATATCATCCGCCGTTTCATCAAACGAGTACAGGGTCAGGACGCTGCGAGCCAGGACATTCATCATGTCGCCGGACGGAGCTGTCATGATCACATCACGAACGAAGTTGGCCGGAAGGTCTGTCCGGAACTTTACGAGAAGATCCTTGAAGACGTTCAGTTCTTTCTCTTTCGGCAGATTTCCGAACAGCAGGAGATAGGCGATCTCCTCAAAGCCATACCGCCCCTCCTTCGCAAATCCCTCCACCAGATCTTCAATGCTCAGTCCCCGGTAATACAGATGCCCTGCATCCGGAACTTCCTCTCCATCCACCAGTTTCTTCGCGGTGATCCGTGAGATGTGCGTAAGTCCTGTCACAACGCCCTTCCCGTTCAGATCACGGAGTCCACGCTTTACATCATACTTCGTGTACAGCGTCGGATCGATCTGATCCGCCTGATCACTCAATTTCGCCAGATGGATGATCTCCGGTGTAATCTCGGAATAAGCCTGCTCATTCGTCTGTTCGAACATAGATCCACTCCTTCCCTCTTCGTTTTCGCTTCTTCTTTTTCGTCGTATTCGCCTGATTCTATCATAAAACCGAAAAGCTGAAAAATAGCTGGATTTAGAGCCGTAAGTGCGATCAAATCAAGATTCCCGCCTCACGTCTACTGCTATTCAGACACCGAAATGCATGAGGTTTTCAACCTTATTCACTTCTTCCGCAGAGCATTCAGCTATCAACTCTTCCCCATCCCCACAGAAGGCCTGCCGTCAGAGGCATTACATTGTTCAGGCAGTATTCTGATATTTTTCTGACATTGAATGCCATTTTCTTCCGCCTGCGCTGTGAAAGCTGGATCTGTGTCCGGCAGACTTCTTCCGTGATTCCCGATTCGCTCGTCAGGCCGGACATCCTTTCAATGCGGGCGCAGGAGTCTTCCCCCGGCAAAATGCCTACAGGCCTTGCGCCCAGGCCGGTACAGAATCCGCAAATATATCCGGGTGAGCCGGCTGATTGCGCTAAAGCTCCTGGCAGATCCGGCAGCTTTCCGTTATAACAAGCCAAACAAAAAACTTTTTTCTCCTGCCGCGAAAAAAAGCTTGCATTCTTCCGGAGATGGGGTATAATAACACCTGTCGCAGATAAGAAGCGGCAAACACAAAGGGCTATCGCCAAACGGTAAGGCAACGGACTCTGACTCCGTCATTTCCAGGTTCGAATCCTGGTAGCCCTGTTTCAGAGTTTTCGGATTTCCGGAAACTCTTTTTTTGTCTCTGGCTCTTTGGGCCTGTAAATCCGCGCCGTCCCAGAAAGGAACGATTGAAAGGCCGCATGCCCCC
>CADBUA010000448.1 GCA_902797665.1 uncultured Lachnospiraceae bacterium
AGCAAGCGGGAGTGGAAGCGGGGAGAGGTCATCTTCCGGGAGGGAGACCGGGTCATGCAGATCAAAAACAACTATCAGAAAGCCTGGGTTGTCCATGGTCTTCACGACGCGGTGGTGGAGGACGGACAGGGCGTCTACAACGGGGATATGGGGGTGATCCGTTCCATCAGTGATCTGACCCATCAATGTGTGGTCGAGTTTGATGAGAAAAGAATGGTCAGCTACGGGATGCAGGAGCTCGAAGAACTGGAGCCCGCCTACGCGGTGACCATCCACAAGGCCCAGGGAAGTGAGTACCCCGCAGTGGTCATCCCCATGCTCCGGGGACCCAGAATGCTGATGAATCGAAATCTCCTTTACACGGCCGTGACCAGGGCGCAGAAGTGCGTGGCGATGGTCGGGGATCTTCGCGTCCTCAATGAGATGATCGACAATGAGAACGAAGCCAGGCGCTACAGCAGCCTGAGCCTGCGCCTGAGGGAGCTGGCTGTTTCCGGGAAGCGGACAGAGCCGGAGGATGCGGAATACCTCTTTTCGGGGATAAAGCTGGAAGGGGAGGAGCTGGACCTGGATTTCAGCTGAATCTCAGATCTTTCCGGCAACATGAGAGAAATAAGAGAGATTGGTGGAGATTGGAGGAGATGGGGAGATTTGGCTCTGAATCCATGACCCAGGTCCCTAAGCGACGCCCGACATATGAAATGGCTCAAAAGTGGAGGGCAAAGCGGCCTGAAGATCAGACAGAGACGGAAATGGCGCGACAGAGGCTGGAATGCTCATAGCTGGAAGATGTTTTCTGCAGCGTAAAATTTAATATGACATAGATATAAGCTCAAATAATCTGTAAAAATGGCATAAAATATGCCTATCCGGGAATCCGGATAAGCATGATATACCCGCGAGCGCGAGATTTTGCGACAAAATCGGCGCAAGCGGGCATTTACCGGTGAAACAACTGGCAAATCCGTATGGTCATCGGCAGAAAAGGATTGCCAGCTGTCCAGTCACAGGCTCCTGCAGGCATTCGGCCGGGCTGAGATTCCTGCGCCCGGCCTTTGCTTTTGAACTCATCCCCACGCTTTTCACCAAGCGGCCAAAGCGGACTGGACAGTTACGAAAAATGGTCATCGTGACCATTTTTCTGATGGATTTCTCCATAGCGATAAGGGCTTTATTCTCCCTTCAGCTCTTTGAACTTCTTACCGGTGGATGCGCCGCCGTCGATCAGGACATCGATCCCGCACAGATAGCCGTTTCTCTCGTCCGCGATCGTCGCAATGGCGTAGCCCAGTTCCTCCGGCTTTCCCATTCTGCCCGCGCATGTCTGATCGATCATTTTCTTCGCGAACTCAGACTCCTCAACTTCCTGTGTTCCCATACCGGTTTCGATCAGGCCCGGGCTGACGGAGACCACACGGATCCCCTTTCTGGCATACTCATGGGCGCATTTCTGCGCGTACCAGACAACGAAATTCTTGCTCATCACATAGGCCATGCCGGATTTGTTGTAATCGCTGCCGGCCATATTAGCTTCGCCTGTCATATGCTTGATGAACGCGTCTTCCTTGTACTCGGCTTCTTCATAGATCTGATGCTTCACCAGGATGCCGGGCGCTTCATAGGCGGAACTGGACGCGATGTCCACAATCACGCCGCCGTCGTTCATGTACTTATAGAACTCCATGTTCACGTTCTTGGTACCAACGGCGTTGACCATGATGATCGTCTTCGGATCAGCCATCGTCGGGGACAATCCGGCCGCATGGATCACGGTCTTGATCGTTCCAAGGCTTGCGGCCAGATAAGCGACCTCGTGGACATCACTCCGTTTCGAAACGTCACAGGCGATCAGATGAACCTGATGGCCTTCCGCTTCCAGGACTTCCCTGGCATGCTCCAGCTTTGCAACAGTCCTTCCGGTCAAAACCAGGATCACATCCTTGTCGATATATCTGGCGGTCTCCAGCCCCATACCGCTGCCGCCGCCGGTAATCACACAAACATTCGCCATTTTCTATCTCCTTTATGCGCTTCGTCGATCTGTAGCTGTAAAGCCGCAGGCGCCAGCAGACATTCGGCCGGGCTAAGGCTCCTGTCATTGCTGAAATATGCGCCTGTACTTTGCTTATGTTCTAAATTTCACCCGATTCTTTCAGGTTCAGCCCAGGGCGTTCAAAGATGACTGGATTGTCAGGTCAGCTTTCTCCGCTCTGTTCTCTCTTTTCTGATAGGAATCTTTCCTGCTGTCTCTGCCTCTGTTCCTGGAACCTGAACCTGAGGCTCAGTCTCAGTCTTCCTTCTTGATGATTCCTTCTGCAAGGAGCCATTCCATCATGTCGTGGATCGTTTCCTCATAAGAGCGGGTAGAATATCCGAGTTCTTCTTTGGCTTTGCCTGAATCAAAGTGGTTATTTCTCGCCATGCTGTAAACATTAAAGGTGGTCAGAAGCGGCTTTTCGCCTTTCTTTTTCGCGATCGTTTCCATCGCGTAACCCATGATGTTCGCAGCGAAGATCGGGAGGAAGAACGACACTTTCTTACCGCCGCTGGCGTCTGTGACCATACGGCAGAATTCCTTGAACTCAACCGGCTCATTTGCGAGGATATAGCATTCTCCGCAGCGCCCTTTCTCGGCTGCGGCGATCACGCCCTGCGCCAGGTCTCTGACATCACAGAGATTGAAATCACCGTCCACGCCGGCAGGCAATTCTCCGTTGATGATTCGGATCAGGTTCTGTGTCGGCTCACCGATCGCATAGTCCCCGGGGCCCATAATGCCGCTGGGATGAACGACACAGGCATTCAGCCCTCTGTGGTGGACGGCGTCCAGGACTTCCTGTGTGGCAAGCGCCTTACTCATGGCATAACAGCCAGGAACTTTCGTCTCATCAAAATAGTCGATCTCTTTGATGGCAATTCCTTCCGGCTGTTCCGGAATCGCTCCGGTACTGGAACAGTAAACCAGCTTCTGAATGCGGGGCATAGTAAGGCACAGCTCAATAATATTTTTTGTTCCACCCACGTTTACATCGATGACTTTCTGGTTAAAGTCAGGGCTGGATGTAACAATACTCGCAATATGCAGTACGATGGCCTCTTCCCCTTCCGGGACCTCGAAGAACGGCTTCAGGCTCTCCATGCTGGTGAGATCCCCTTCAATGATCTCAACCCCCTCCGGTACATACTTCCTGGCTGGATCATTTGGCAGGATAAAGGCTCTCACTTTACATCCGCTGTCGACCAGCTGACGACACACGGTACCGCCCAGAAAGCCGGCTGCTCCGGTAACAAGATATAGAGTGTTTCTGTTTTCTTCTGCTGCCATAATATCGTTCTCCTTCCCCTGAAAAAATCAAAGTACTGCCATTTGTGTCTTTCATATTAAAAACAATGTATCAGAACGCAAAAGAAATTCCATATCTGCGTTATGCTTTCTCTGTCCACAGAAGAATCCAAGGAAAAAGCTTCATGGATGAGTACTTTCTATAAAACTGTCCAGTCCGCTTTCACTGCCTGGTTCCGAGCGAGGCAGTACAGTTCAAAAGCAAAGGCCGGGCGTACTTTCAATGTGGGCAAAGGCCGGGCGCACGTTCAATGTGATCCGAGGAGCCTCAGTCTGGCCGAATGCCTGCAGGAGCCTGCGGCTGGACAGCTACACTTTTTGAAGAGTGCTTCCGCAGGAATGTTTCTGTAAGCGCAAGCCCGTAAGCGCAAGCCTGCAAGTGCAAGTC
>CADBUA010000449.1 GCA_902797665.1 uncultured Lachnospiraceae bacterium
ATCTCCTGATCTCTTTTCAATGGCCTGTCAAAGTTCTAAGCTGTCCATTCATGGAGCTCTGTCATCTTCATCAGCCGGATACAGTTTTCAGCTGACTGACATCACAGAGATCTCTGGCGCCTGGGATGACTTCCAGGATCTCCGGCTCGATGCCGAGCTTTCTCATCTCGTCCGCGACAGCCTCGATCATGTCTCCCTGTTCATACTTCGTCTGAATCCGGATCCTCAGTCTGCCGTCGTAGGCATGCGCGGTGGCAAAAACCCCGTCTGTCGGCGTATAGGCGGTATTCACGATGTCCGTGATTTTCTCCTGGTATGCCTCCGGAAAGGTCAGCTTCCCAAGATAGGTCAGACCCAGTGTCACAGGACGGGATTTTGTGGAGGAGGAGCCCTGAATGGACTGGCTGATCTCCCCGATCGAGCGTCCGCTCTCCTCATACTCCCTGATGGTCCGGACCTTTCTCGCGATCACACCCTCAAAGTATTCCGGGTTCAGCTGCTGATTCAGCTGCTCCCGCAGGGCCTTCCCCTGCTCCTCCCTCGAAAGGGACAGATACTCCCGGGGGTAATTCAGGACGGCACTGTCGGAAAAATTGACAGTGGTTTTACTGTGAAAAAGGGGCCGGAGATTGACCGGAATCTTTGTCACCGCCGGCTTGTCCCCGATTCCATACACTTCATTCAAAGCCCAGGAGAACACCATGGTCATCAGCGGCACAAAGCTTGTGCCATATTCATGGGTCTTCGCAAGGAAATCCGCTTCCGAGACATAGATGTCATAAAAGCGCTCCACAGGCTCTCCCCTGTGTGGAATCTCCACTGCCCCTCTGGGCTGATTCGCCGAGGAGCTCTCCGCGTGCTCATCCCCAAGCCTGCTGTAGGGGTCCTCCCGCTCAATCTGATCCAAAGACTCATAGGGGGAGCGATCCGTCCTGGCCAGCGGATCCTCAGCCGGAAATCCCGCATCTGCCATCAGTGTCCGCACCAGGGTGTGAATGACGGCCCAGTAGCCGACAAAATCCGTGAGACCATGGTACTGACTGAAGGTCAGCGCGTGCTCCTCCCCGCTGATCACAAACAGATAGCCGTTCACTTCATCGGAGCCATAAAAATGACCTATATTTTTCGACTCCTCCCAGAACACGGGTACAGGAAGCGGATTATCCTCGTAAAACACCCTGCCGTCCTTCAGAACCGGCCGGATCCGGTATTCCGGAAAGAATTCAAAAGTCTTCCGGACTGCCTCCTCGAGCATCTCCTTCGTCAGGGAGATGGAGAACTCGAAACGCAGCCGCATGCTGTAGGTTTCCTCTCCTGATCCGTTGTAGTAGAACATCTTGTCGGAGAATCCGCATCTCCTCATTTCTGACTGCCTCCCTCTATCAAAGCTCCGCTCACCTTCAGCGCGACATCCTTCCGAAGGTTGACCATATCAATTTTCCCGTTCGGAAGGTGTGGGAATGCGTCGTACACAAAGATATAGGAAGGAACCTTGAACTTCGCCAGTTTCGTCCCTGTATACTGGAGCAGGTCTTCCTTATTCAGGGATGCGCCCTCCCTGAGTTCCAGGCAGGCGGCCACTTCTTCCCCAAAGAATTCACTGGGGGCTCCGACAACCACGCAGTCCTTCACGTCCGGATACTCCGTAATCACGCTGGCGATCTCAGAAGGAATAATGTTCTCCCCGCCTCGGATGATCACATCCTTGAATCTTCCGGTCAGATGCAGGTAGCCTTCCTCATCCAGATAGCCCATATCTCCTGTCTTGAGCCAGCCCTCCGGGTTGAAAGACTGATCCTTCAGATCCATCTTGTAATAGTAGACCATGAGATTGAATCCACGAAGTTCCACTTCCCCGCTCTCGCCGGCGGGCAGAACCTTCCCGTTCTCGCGGTCGCAGATGCGAACCTCGACGTTCTTCACAGCCTTCCCCACGGTCTTTGTGAGATGCTCAAAGGTATCATGCGGCCTGGTGATGGTGGCCGGCGCAAGCTCACTGAGTCCATAGGCGGAGAAGAAGTCATCATTTGGCATCTTTTCCTGGAACATGCGGATCTGGGCCTCCGTCGCGGAAGCTCCGGCAATCACAGTGCAGCGGAGGGTCTTCAGCTTCTCCGGCGTGAAACTCTTGTTATTGAGCATGGCCAGGAGCAGGGTGGGGACCGAATGCAGAATCGTGCACTGCTTCTTCTCCACGCAGTCCATGATCGTGCCTGAATGCATATCTTTCGGCAGGATCACCCGGGCATTGTTCACCACGTTCGTCAAAAATCCGACCACCAGGCCAAAGATATGGAAAAGCGGCAGAATCAGGCAGATGCTGTCCTGATCAGTGGTTCTCATGCTCTCCGCGTTCATATAGTAGGCGGAATTGAGGAGGTTAAAGGCAGAGAGCAGCACCCCCTTGGGACGGCCGGTGGAGCCGGAACTGAAGATCATGACCGCCGGGTCATCCGCCATCACGGTCTGATTGAACTGTCCCTTCAGACTGTCATACTCTGAAATCCGTTCCTTGAAGCTGACGGAACTCCGGATATCATAGAGCTTCCGAATCTTGGACCCTTCTCCCAGAAGCAGGAAAGCGTCGGTGTCACTGAAGGACTTGCCGTCTCCATAGCAGAGATAATCGATGTCCCCGAGGTGGGAATGCAGAATGATCTCCGTTGTTTTCAGATTGGGGTTCAGAAGAACCGCGATTCCGCCGAGCTTCTGAATGGCAAAGAAGGTGATGATCCAGTTGAAGTTGTTGGCTCCGCAGATGGCGACATGGCTTCCTCTCCCCACGCCCAGCGCGCTGAGATCCGAGGCGGCGATCTGCGCGTATTTTTCAAGCTCAGACCAGGTAAATTCCTCCCCCCACTGGTCAAAGATCACCGTATCCGGGAAGGTCTCCGCCTTCGTCCCCAGAAGGGTCTTGAAGGAGAGCCCGCTGTAGGTGCTGAGGTCCTTCTCCGCCTTCGAGACATCCATGATGGTGTCAAAGCCTGTGGCATGGAAGATCTCCATGCAGTTTTCATTCAGGTTGATCACCTTGAACTCACAGATATTGTGGCACTTCTGAGCGAGAAAGAGCGTCTCCCGGAGTCCGGAAGAAGAGAGATACTCCAGATCCCTTCCATCCACCAGGATCCGCTTATACAAGGACGGATCCAGCTCAGTCACTTCCTGGTGGAGCTGAGCTGTGGTCGTCGTCTCGAGTCTGCCAACAATCTCCAGCCTCAGCTCTTTCCCATTTTTCTCTATCTTTTTCTTAATTTCCATACGTCTGCTTCCTTTATTCCCTTCCTCACAGATTTGACTGGCGGAAGTCTTTTCATAGCTGTCCGATCATCTTTGCGCAGTCTGCGCTGAGCGTGAGAAAAAACATACGGCCAGGATGGGCGCTCATTCATCAGGCAATCAGAGCCTGCACCCATCCTTAGCCTTAAGGCGTCTGCGACTGGACAGCCAGGCCTTTTCAATCCCGCACAATTGTAATCCACATAGTTTTTTCTGTCTATGTTTTTATTCACCCGGGCAGCTGGCAGATTCTCCTGCCCGCGCGTAAAAACACAGACGCTGCCTTTCCTCTTTCCTTCTCCCTTTTCCCCCAGATCTCTGTGAGCAGGTTCTGTATTCCTTAAAAAGGACGTACCTGTCCAGGTACGGGGCCGGGCGCAGGCTCCTGTCGTCGCAATGAAAGTGCGCCCGGCCTTTGCTTTTGAGCTGTATTGCCTCGCTTTGCGCAGCAAGTGCGCAAAGCGGACTGGACAGTTACAAAAGGACTTCCGATCCGAAAGCTTTTCATCCGAGAGCTTCCTGTCCGAAAGCTTTTCATCCGAAAACCTCCGATCCGAAAGCTTCCCTGGTCCATCCTGAACTCTGCCGTGATTATTCAGATGCCATTTTGCACTTTCGTCTTCACTTCTTTCCGAAGGCTGACCATGTCAATCTTCCCATTCGGCAGATGCGGGAAGTCCTCATAGATAAAGATATAGGAGGGAACCTTGAACTTGGCCAGCCTCGATCTCACATAATTGAGAAGCTCTTCCTGGTCATAGGGAACCTCATCCCTCAGAAGCAGACAGGCGGCAACTTCCTCCCCGTAGAACTCGCTCGCCGCCGCAACCACCACCGCGTCTTTGACTGCCGGGAATTCTGTGAGCACCGCTGCGATCTCGGAGGGAATGATGTTCTCACCGCCGCGAATAATCAGATCCTTGAATCTGCCAGTCAGATGCAGGTAGTCTTCCTCATCCAGATAGCCCATATCTCCTGTTCTGAGCCAGCCGTCCGGATCAAAGGACTGATCCTTCAAGTCCATCTTGCAGTAGGCGGTCATCAGGTTATAGCCGCGGAGCAGCACCTCTCCGGATTCCCCAACGCCAAGGATTCTCCCAGTCTCGCGGTCGCAGATCCTGAGCCCGACGTTCTCTGCAGCCTTTCCCACCGTCTTGGTCAGATGCTCCACCGTATCATGCATGGTGGTGATGGTGGCCGGCGCAAGCTCACTAAGCCCATAGGCGGAGAAGAACTCGGTATTCGGCATTTTCTCCCGGAACATCAGAAGCTGAGCTTCTGTCGCGGAAGCACCGGAGATAATCGTGCATCTGAGGCTCGCCACCTTCTCAGAGCTGAAATTCTTATTGTTGACCATTGCAAGCAGCAGGGTGGGAACTGCATGCAGAAGGGTGCACTTCTTTTTCTCGACGCATTCCAGGATCGTCTCCGAGTGGGCATTCTTCGGAAGGACAATCCGCGAGTTGCTCATGGAGTTGGCAAAAAGCCCTGCGACCAGGCCGAAGATGTGGAACAGCGGCAGGATCAGGCAGATGCTGTCTTTGTCCGTGATCTCAAGGTCTTTGGCATTGCTCAGTCCGGCATTGAGGATGTTGCAGGCGGAAAGGAGCACGCCCTTGGGACGCCCTGTGGACCCGGAACTGAAGATCATGACCGCCGGATCATCCGACATCACCGTATTGATATACTTCCCCTGAAGGGAGGGGCACTCCGAAAGCCGCTCTTTGAAAGATCTGCTGCTGCGGATATCATAAAGCTTCCGGATCTTGGAATCCTCCCCAACGATCTTCGTCATGGCATCATCGTCAAGCGGCTGGCTGTCCCCGCAGCAGAGATAGTCGATGTCTCCGAGATGGAGTGCAGCACAATCTCATCCGGGCTCAGATTCGGGTTCAGGAGCACCGCGATCCCACCGAGCATGTGGATGGCGAAAAATGTGAAAACCCAGTTATACTAGAGGGCCTTAGGATTTGCCGCAGGCGAATCCTTAGCCCCTCTGCATATACCGCGGCTGTAGACTGCAAGATGCAAATCCTGCTGGTCGCGAGTATAACAGAATTCGCTCCGTAGATCGCGACATGAGATCCTTTTCCCGCGCCCATGCCGGCCAGGTCTCCGGCGATGATCTGTGAGTATTTTTCAATATTCAGAAAAGGTGTAGGACTCCTCTTCCTTCTCCAGCACGATCGTATCCGGGAACTGCTCCGCCTTCTGAGCCAGAAGCGCCTTGAAGGAAAGGCTGGTGTAAGTACTGAGATCCTCCTCCGCTTTTGAGATATCCATGATGCTGTCGAATCCTGTGGCCGTAAAAACTTCCATGCAGGCATCGTTGAGGTTAATGACCTTGAACTGACAGACACCGTTACATTTCTGGGCAAGGAAAAGAATCTCTCTAAGTCCGGAAGAGGAGAGGGATTCCAGATCCCTTCCATCCACCAGAACCTCCTCATAAGAAGCTGGATTGATTCCGCCTGCCGCCTGATGAAGCTGTGATCTGGTGGTTGTCTCCAGTCTTCCGATAATATCTAACTTGAATAATTTTCCATCTTTTTAGATCCTGGTTTTGATTTCCATCTCCTTAGCCCCTTTCTTTTCATCCAATCAATCAAAAAAAGTGACGAAAAAGCCTGCAGCAGTCAGTTTTGCGCAGTAAATGCGCAAAGCTGACTGACTGCAGCTGATTCTTTTCTATGCGTTATGCGCTTTTCTATGGTCTTTTATGGTATTTTCTATGGGCTTTTTATGAGAATTTTTATGAGGTTTTCTATAAGATTTCCCAATGGCTTTTTATGCCTCTATTATGAGTCTTTTATGAGCCTTTTATG
>CADBUA010000450.1 GCA_902797665.1 uncultured Lachnospiraceae bacterium
CTGATCTTCCGGGATTCCGGATTCTATAGACATAATCAGGAGAGTCCCTGCAGCTTCTGAGGATTCTGAAGACTCCAGGGCTTCCGGAATTCTCACCATTATGATTTCATACCAGCGCAGATCATTCAGGTCTCACAGCTGGAAGAGATCAGGCAGCGCCCCAGATCCCTTGTCCTGCTTGCTTTCTTACAGATCTGTTAGTGTTTTCTTAATGGCGTTCCATTCGCATTTTGGGTGTGCTAAGATCCGATTCAGTTGGGGATTCAATTTGGAAAATCTTTTGTAGTTGTCCAGTCCGCTTTGGCCGCTTGTCGTCAGGCAAGGTCATACAGTTCAAAAGTAAGGGTCTGGGGCGCTTTCCATGTGGGCGCAGGAGCCTCAGCCCGGCCAAATGCCTGGAGGGCCCTTCGACTGGACAGCTGCAATCTTTTTGGACAGTCATCGCTTAAGGGGCTTCGCTGTCTGATCGGGGGAGAAAAGAGTTGAGGGGAAAACATCTAAAACTGGCAGCTGTTCTGCTGTCGGCTTTATTCGTGCTGCCGCCTGGAACAAGTGCTTCTGCCTATGATGCAGAGAAAACAGCCCGTGAAGGCCTGGTGCGGGGAGACCTGGCCACGTGGACCCAGAGAAGAGAGAGCTTTCCGGAAAACGGGGAGCTGTCCGTAAACGGATCCTCTCCTCTCTCCTATATGGGCTGCGGGTATTACGCCACTTTCTTCATGCTCTGCCGGATGGGGCTCAGAAATCCCCTGGTAGACACTGCCTGGGAGCTGGCAGAAGAATGCAGGGAACGGGGCTTCTGCCGGAGTGGCACTGGCTACTTTGACCCCCGCTCGATCTCAATGCTCACAGACGGCCTGGCGGAGTATGTCGAAGACGGCTGTTTTGAAAACTACTATGACGGCCAGGCGGGGATCGCCCACTGCGAAAGCAAGGCGGATGTGGACGCCTACTTCGACCTCCTGATGAACAAGAAGGGCTACTTCCTGGTCGTCTGTGTGGTTGGGGATGTGACCTCCCGAACCGGTTCTGAGTACGGATCCGCGGGCCATTACATCTTCATCGACTCCACCAATCATGGCAACTGGGTGATTGGGGATCCGGCTTTTCCGGGCACCCGCTGGAATGACAACTGGGGCAGACACAATGCCTCCGTTGTCAAAGTCTATGCCTACCGGCTCTGGGACCGGAAAGGAAAGCAGATTTTTCCCTCCGCCCGCCAGTCGATGTATGTGCCGAGAAGCTTTGAGGATTACTGAGGCATCTGACTGCTGCCTCCCGGCTTACTCATGGTTGTTTTTGTCATCGATGAGCTATATATCATTTATATCAATAGCCTGCTTCTTTGCAGGCTTTTTTTATCTTCAAAAGCTCCCCGACATACAGATCTGACATGTTTGCCGCTTCCTGACAATGGCAGTTCCAGCCCTCTCCCGGCGATTCCTTCACAAAAAGCTCACATCTAAGTCACATTTCGATCAAAATCCGGCATTAGGATACGAATCATCAGAACTGGAACAGACAGGGTGGACGGGCGAGTGTAAGAATCCTCGCTTCCTGGCGCAGGCCTTCAGCAGCTGAATACTTCGTGCTCTCCCGGTCCCCGATGTCAGGCTTCTGTCCCGGCTGCAGGAAATATCAGCCAGCTGTTCAGTCAGCTTCGCGCAGCCTGCGCTGTGCGTGTAAGAACAGCTGCACTATAGAAAACAAACACCGGAAAGCATTCCGGATTCTGGATGGACATATACCCGGGTGGCGTTTTGATTTGCTTCTATCTTTCTTTTGCGAGCGGACCTATACGCTTGGCAAATCTGCCATCTCCCGGTATGGATCAGGCGAGAAGGAGGTTACGTTATGAAAAAGAAGGGCTTTACTATATTGCTGGCAGCTTTGACAATCAGCGCCGCGGCAGGAGGATCCGTGTATGTGGCGGAACGGGCACGTTCTGTCCGGGCGGAGTCGGTCTCTTCATCCGATCTTGCTGTCTCTGATCAGGAAGGCAAATCCTTTGATCGGATGGAGTCTGACGGCTCGGAGAGCAGTCTCGATCTTCTCGCAGCTTCTCTTCCAAGTGGAAGCATCGCAAAGACGGATCTGGAGGATATTTCCGATGAAGAGATGAAACGCACCGGTGTAGCAGATGTCTCTTCCGACGTGATGCCTGCGCTGGTCTCCATCACCACGACCACCATTCAGAACGTCCAGAGCTGGTTCAGAGGTGGAAACTTCCAGATCGAGAACCAGTACGCCGGAACTGGTGTCATCATGGGACAGAATGAGGACGAGCTTCTGATCGTCACCAACAACCACGTGGTGGAAGGGGCAAAGGATCTGACCGTCTCCTTTGTGGATGAGGAGTCTGTGAGCGGTCAGGTCAAGGGAACTGACCCGGACAATGACCTGGCTGTTGTCTCCGTCCAGGTTTCCGACATTGGCAGAAAAACACTCAAAGAAATCCGTGTGGCCAATACAGGGGATTCCGACGACCTGGTCGTCGGCGAACAGGTCGTCGCCATCGGCAACGCCCTGGGGTATGGTCAGTCTGTGACCACGGGGATCGTCAGCGCACTCAACCGCACCATCTCCGGTACTGACGGCAGCGTCACCACTAAGTATGAAAATCTGATCCAGACGGACGCGGCCATCAATCCCGGTAACAGCGGCGGTGCGCTCGTCAATATGAAGGGCGAGGTCATCGGGATCAATGTCGCCAAATCAGGCCTCAGCACAGTAGAAGGCATGGGCTACGCCATCCCGACATCAAAAGCGCTCCCGATCATCCAGAAGCTGATGAATCAGAAGACCCGGACCAAGGTCGACGAAAGTGAGGCCGCTTATATCGGCTTCTCCGGCCAGGATATCACCCCGCAGGTCATGATGCTGTACAATGTCCCGCAGGGCATCTATGTGACGGATGTCGCGGAGGATTCCCCAGCTGAGAAAGCGGGCCTTGAGGTGGATATGATCATCACTGGATTCGACGGCCATACCATCTCAGATATGGACGACCTTCGTTCGATCCTGGAGTATTATGCAGGCGGCGAGACCGTGAAACTCAGTGTCGCGGTACAGAATCGTTACGGATACGTAAATGATGAGCTGGAGCTGACCTTGGGCCTGAAAAGAGACTACCTGAATGAGGGAGCCGCTTATGGGGAGGACAGCTGAGCCTGGATGCGCCCGGATGCACTGACAGAAAAAAAGAAGATCCTGTAAAGAGATTAGCCCGGCTCCGCCGGGCTAATCTCTTTCTCAGGATCTCTCATCCCTCTGCCTGGAATGCATGTCCGAATCCATTCTGTCAGGCAAAGGGATCACGATCAGGCACGATCAAAAAACCTGTGCTAAGCAAGACCAGGTCCCATGATGCTCCTCTCCGGATCCCCTGAGCGGGGTCTCTCTGTTTCAGTTTATATCGATATCTATGAATATCATTCAGAAAGGCTCTTCCGGATCATTCCGCATCCCGTGCTTCCCCAATCTTTCTGAATCTTCCAGTTTCCAGTCAGTTTTGCGCGCCTGCTGCGATAAGCGTGACAGTATAAAACAAAAGCAAAGGACAGGCGCATACTGCATGAGGCATGGGCGCCTCAGCCCGTCCATCTGGCTGAAGGCGCCTGCGCCTTTCCCGCTGGATATGTCGATAGACAGATTCAGGACAAAAAAACAGGGCCAGTGCTCCTGACCCTGATCAAGCGGAGAGAGTGGGATTCGAACCCACGCGCCCAAAAAAGGACGACCGCATTTCGAGTGCGGCTCGTTATGACCACTTCGATATCTCTCCAGATTCTTTCCGGATAGCTCATTTCAATTCCATTTCCATTCCATCTCCGGACCATGTTTATTGTATCATAAATTTTCTCAAATTCAAGCGAAAAATCAAAGGGCAGGGCAGCGGCAGAGATGCTCCCAGCCTCTGCTCAACCGCCTCCTTCTTTCTCTTTATCTTTTTTTCTCTGCCCACGCAGCGTCTGAAAAAAGCTGCTGAGGAGCTGTCCGCACTCCTCCCCCAGAACTCCGCTGGTAATCTCAACCTGATGGTTAAATTCCGAAACCTGGAGCAGGTTCATGAC
>CADBUA010000451.1 GCA_902797665.1 uncultured Lachnospiraceae bacterium
GCGATGGACAGACGTTTGCGCTGTCCGCCGGACAGTTTCTCCACCAGGCTGTTCTTGACCGGAGTGAGGCCAAAGATGTCCATGACCTCCTGCACCCGTTTCTCCCTGTCCTCCGCGGAAAACTCGATGGGAAGCCGCATCTTGGCCGCGTCGTCCAGGGTGTTTTTCACCGTGTCACTCATGCGCATCAGATCCAGCTGCGGGACAAAACCGATCTGATGCTGCATGCTCTTGTAGCTGGCATACAGATCGCCGCCGTTCAGTGTGATCTGAGCTTTCGCTTTCTCATAGCCGTTGATGGCGTTGACCAAAGTGGTCTTTCCGGCTCCAGAGCCGCCAAGGAGAAGCACCATGGAACCCGGCTTGATGTACATATGGACATCCCGGAGCAGATACCGTTTTTCAAACAGGTTCCAGACGGTCCGCTCCTCCAGGTTAATCGTCAGGCCCTCTGAAAGAACAGCGGCCCTGCTGCCGGAGAAGAACGAATCGATCCGATGCTCCAGATCCTCCAATGTCCACCTGGGCTGAATCTTTCCGGAAAGCCCGAAGTAGAGAATCGGAGCCCATTCCTCAACAAATATGAGGACAATCCACCATTTTCTCAGTCCCAGGTTCTTCAGCACGCCCAGGTATATGCGCACAATGTAGATGGTCAGGATGAGTCCAAGCGTTGTCTGCGTGATGGTAATGAACAGATCTACGGCGGACCCCACCGAGGTGAACCTTTCGATGATCGCTGTCAGGTACCACAAAACACTGTAGATAAAGGCAGTCCTGCCCTCTGCCTCGTGTCCGCCGCAGCGTGCAAGCGCATAATACCTGTAGCCTGGGATCCAGGCCTGCCAGACGGGCAGACCGAACTTTCTGAAGAGCAGGGAGAAGCCGGTCGAAATAAGCAGGATTTCCAGGAAAAGTTCGGCATAATACGGAGTTCCCTCCTGGAAAATGTGAACATTGCCTAAAAAAGGCTCCCAGAGAGCATTGATGATCTCGAAAATAGTCTGCATTCTTTTCTGTTGCACCTCCAATCAATAGGTAAAGAGTAGCTGTCCAGTCCGCTTTGCGCCGAGCGTGGCAATGCAGTTCAAAAGCATAGCCCCAGGCTTTTCCTTCCATCGGCCAGGCGCATCTGCCAGGTATCGTCAGGGGCCGCGGAATAAACAGAGGCACTGAAGATTCAGCTCCGGCAGATTTTCGTGCCTCGAATATAGCTTTAATCCTCCGGTCCTCTCCTCTCTGCTCACAGGAGCATTTCAGCCTTCCGCTTTCCGATTGGAGAGGAGCTCTTCCGCCGCGTCAGATACCCGGGACATGCTCTGATCCTTCGCGTAGTCAGAGACCCTGCGGAGACTGGCCAGATCTCTGTCAGAGAGCAAAGCGCCCTCCTCTTCAAGCCTTTTTCCCTGCCCCACATACAGAAGGAGCACCCTCTCCGGATTCTCAAGAGCTGAGATCCCCTGAACGGGCCCCTCATTCAGAAGCGCTGTGAGAATCTCTCCGATGTGTCCGAAGTCATTTTCAGATAAGGTCACGTCTCTCAGCCGCTCCTCCACCTTCGCCTTCTCAAAGCAGGTGAGGGCGGAGTATTCATTCTGGATCTCATTCCTGTATCCCTCCCGGAGAAGGAAGTCCCGGATCTCCTGATTCCCTTCATTTTCTTCTTTCTCCGCGTCCAGATACTCCACGGCGTGGATTCTTCCCCAGCCCCGGCATTTCCTTGCCAGGCGGAAGATCTCCTCATTTCCATTTTCCCACTTTCTCATGTTGAAAATCGCAAAAATGGTGAACTCATCCGAGAGACCCAGGGTCTCAATCACCGCCTTTAAGCCCTCATCCGGTTCGGCCAGAAGTTCCATCAGAATCAGGCCGATCTTGACAAGCTCCCGATCCTGCGCTTCCAGGAGCAGATGAAAGCCATACTGTCCGATCATGCTGGGGTTAAGGCTTTCGCAATGCTCAATAATCCAGCGCTGAAGATCATCTATGATCTGGATTGCCCGGATTGTTTTCCGGATCTCCAGGAAGATTCGGTCCGCTTCCTGATAGTTCCCTTCTGAGGCAGCCAGAATTCCCTCCTGAATGAGCCTCATGGTTTCCTCAGAGAGATCCTGCTCGGCCATATGGTAGATGATGACGCCGTCTAAAGCCCCATCGGTCCAGTGTATATCTCCGTCATTTTCCTCCGGGAGGGAGAATCCCTCAGGCAGGATTCCACCTTCAAGCCGATCGCAGATATACTGAAATATGCTTCCGGAGTATGTCCCTGCCCTCTCTTCCATCCCTTCCATCCCTTCTTTTCCTTCTTCGATGATATCCCGGGGGACATTCGGATATGCCAGCTGTCTCACCTATATACGTAAATTCCGGGCAAAATGAGATGGATTTTTTTTAGAATATTTTTTGTGTTTTTATAACCGCCGTATCAGATGTTCAGGGCGTTCACATGAGACGTCCTGTCGAGTTGCAGGATGATATCGTCCTGCAACTCTTGTACTTATCTCATTTTGCTA
>CADBUA010000452.1 GCA_902797665.1 uncultured Lachnospiraceae bacterium
TCCTCGTCACAGGAGATGATCGGTTTGAGTTTTAAAAGATTGGCGGCCAGAGAGACGACGTTTCCGATCCGTCCGCCCTTCTTCAGGTAATCCAGTGTGTCCATGTAGAACATCAGGTGGCTGTCCCGGATTTTCTCCGGCATACGCCGCTTGATCTCCTCAAAGCTTTTCCCTCTTCTCAGCATGTCGGCTGCCCAGATCGCGAAGATTCCGCTCCCGATTGAGATGTTCTTGCTGTTGAACACGAAGATGTCCATGTCCGGGAATTCCTGCGCGGCATTCTGGATCGTGTTCACCGTGCTGGAGAGATGATCCGATACACTGACGGCAATCACCCGGCTGAAGCCCTCGTCCTTCAGGGACTGAAGAAAATCCGTGGTCTCTCCGAAGGAAGGCATCGAAGTATTGGGATACTCTTTCGGGTACCGTTCATAAATCATCCTTGGATCAATATCGATCCCGTCCAGGTAGTCTTTCTCTGGGTAGATGATGTGGACCGGAAGGATCCGGATCCCGTATTTCTGCGCGACCTTCGGCGGGATGTCGCAGCAGGAGTCCGCCATGACAACGGTTTTTGTGTCGACCTGTATCCTGGAATCAGCCTTATGCTCCTCCATTGCTCTTCCCCCTTTTCTTCTCCGTAAAAGCCCTCTCCCAAGCCCCAATCAAGAGCGCTCTCTTTTTCTGTCCAGCCGCAGGCTCCTGCAGGCATTCGGCCAGACTGAGACTCCTACGCCCGCATTCAGTCTGCGCCCGGACTTTGCTTTTGAGCTGTATGACCTCGCCCGGTGACAGGCGGCCAAAGCGGGCTGGACAGCTGCCTTTTTCTTTCTGAGTCCTGAATACATCAGAATCTCCCAGCCCTCCATCTTTTGGAGAGTTTTCTGGCTTATAGCATAGTAGAGAACAGGCCAGATGTCAAGGTAATAGAAAGTGTATGATATGGTTTTTAAAGCTATGTACTTCTCAAAAAGAGATCCTGTCATCCGCCTGACACTGTTCTCATGCTGACAGCTTTATAACAGGAACCCGCCAGAATCCGGCAGGAGCCTCAGCCCAGCTCTGGCTCTGGCAGTACTGCTTCCCGCTTCAGGCAGGGAAGACACAAAAAAGACCCCCGAAAGCAGGCATGCTTTCGGGGGTCTTTCACATTCCATCATTACAGCTGTCCAGTCCTGGACGCATGAAGCTACGGGTCCTGGCCCGGGCTCCTGGGCCTGCCAGGCATCTCACCGGAAGATCTCCGCTCTCCCCGGATCAGGGCGCATTCTCTTACTGCTCCTTCGGCAGAATCAGCTCCAGGCTTCTCTCCCGGTCCATCTTCGTGATGAGCTCCACGAAGGCGCTGAGCGGGATATTGTGCGCCTGCTCCTTGCATCCGCGCATGTTGACGGATACGGTCTCGGTCTCTGCTTCCTTGTCGCCCAGGACCAGGATATACGGATCCTTGAAGACCTTGAACTTCTTGATCTTGGTCTGCATGTTGGCGTCGGTAAAGTCCGCCTCCACCCGGATGCCTTTCTCCTCCAGAGCTGCCTTGACCTTCTCCGCGTATTCATTGTGGCTGGTGCGGATCGGAACAATGGCCACCTCATACGGGCACATCCACATGGGGAAATCACCCTTGAAGTTCTCGATCAGGATCCCGATAAAGCGCTCAAAGGATCCGAAGATCGCACGGTGAATGACAACCGGCATCTTCAGGGAACCATCATGGTCCGCGTAGGTCAGGCCAAAGTTATGGGGCAGCTGGAAGTCAAGCTGCACTGTTCCGCACTGCCACTCCCTGCCCAGGGCATCCTTGATCTGCAGATCGATCTTGGGGCCGTAGAAGGCGCCGTCTCCCTCGTTGATCTCGTAGCCGCCCTCGCCGTACTTCTCGTCCAGAATCGCCTTCAGGTTCGCTTCCGCCCGGTTCCAGACTTCGATGTCACCCATGAAGTCTTCCGGCCTGGTGGAGAACTCCGCCCGGTAGGTAATGCCAAAGGTCCGATAGATTTCATCCGCGATGCTGATGACATCCATGATCTCGTCCTTGATCTGCTCCTCGGTCACGAAGGTGTGGTCATCATCCTGGCGGAACTCCTGGACGCGGAAGAGACCGTTCATCTGGCCGGACTTCTCCTTGCGGTGCAGGACATCCATCTCACTGTAGCGGATCGGCAGATCCTTGTAGGAACGGCTCTTGCGCTTGAAGGCCAGCATAGCGTTCGGGCAGTTCATGGGCTTCGCGGCCATGGTATCGTCCATCAGAGGCGAATAGGTCGGGACTGCCGCTCCGCCCTCGCCGTTTCCTATCAGATCCGCGGCATCCGTTCCCTTGGTGATGCCCGGCACCAGGAACATGTTGTTGACATAATGAGCCCAGTGACCGGAAATCAGCCAAAGCTTCTTGTTGTTGATCAGAGGAGCGGAGATCTCCGAGTATCCATGCCGTTCCTGCACTTCTCTGGAGAACTTCAGGAGGGTCTGGTACATCTTCCAGCCTCTCGGGAGCCAATAGGCCATCCCCGGAGCTGTCTCCTGGAACATGAACAGATCCAGCTGGGCGCCGATCTTCTTGTGATCGCGCTCCAGTGCCTCCTTGACCCATGCCAGATGCTTTTTCAGCTCATCCTTGCTCGGGAAGGCATAGAGATAGATCCTCTGCAGCTGATCTCTCTTCTCATCCCCTCTCCAGTATGCCCCGGAAGCAGACTTGATCTGGAAGGCGGCGCTCATGAGCATCTGAGAGTTCTCCACATGAGGCCCGCGGCACAGGTCCACAAAGTCATCGCCGGTCCAGTAGATGCTGATGACCTCTCCCTCCGGAAGGTCATTGATCAGCTCAGTCTTGAAGCGCTGATTCTGAAAAAGCTCCAGCGCCTTCTCCTTCGTGATCTCTTCCCTTCTCCAGTCCTCCCTGCGCTTGATGATCTCGTGCATCTTGTTCTCAATGGTCTTGAAATCATCCTCCGTGACAGGCCTCGGCAGGACAAAGTCATAGTAGCAGCCGTCCGCGATTTCCGGTCCGATCGCATACTGAACATTCTCTTTGCCAAAGATCTCAAATACCGCCTTCGCCATGATGTGCGCAAGAGAATGTCTGTAAACCTGCAAGATCTCTTCCTTTTCCACTTCTTCTCCTCCTACATATATTTTTTGCGGGAATCCTCACTCGCAGAACCTCCCCAGGCAGCCGGAGAGGTATCCCGCCTGATTTCAGGCTTTTCCCCCTTATACCGGGCCATTATAATCTCTTTTCGTGAATTGCAACAAGTTCTATGGCTGGTCCACGCCCGAAAAAACAGCCTGAATTCCACAGTATCTGCCCAAAGCGGAAAAACCCGGCTGGCTGCAGCAATTTCTGCCCAAAGCGGAAAAGCCCTGGAAGGCCGATCTGTGATCGCCAGAAAGCATCAGACCCCTTTCCATATCTTCTGATTGATATATTTTAGCATGTATATTCTTGCTTTTCAGGTTTTATAGATATTAAATATATTATAAATATCATATGCATTATGAGTATCATAAGGATTATATATTATATTTGTCATGCATTTTTCAGATATCATAGGTATTGTATTATGTGCATTGTATGTATTATAATGAATTTCATTTAACGAAAAACAGAAAAATCCTGTGGCTGTCCAGTCCGCCTGGCTGCTTGTCTCCGGGCTAGGTCATACAGTGCAGAAGCAAAGGTTTTTTGGAAAGAGATGAAAGCAGTGAGGAAGCATGCTATCCTGTAGCAGCGGTCGAAGGTCTGAAGGCAGAAAAAGGGCAGAAAACAGGGAAAGCTTTCCAGAGAGATGAAGCATGGAAAGATGGACAGGAGACTGCGGCTGGACGGCGGCGAAAGATGCTTTCATCCATCGCCGGGGATTGGGATCCCATTGACCTGGCATACAGGAATGTCTCCATATGTCTGCTATTCCATTGCCATAGCAGCTATTTTCCTGTTTTTTATTCAATATGGAATATCTATCTGGATTATCACTCTGACTGCGGCAGGTACGCAGAGCGGACTGGGCAGCTGCCAAACATCATACTTCAGAAAAGGAGGGAAAACATGCTTCAGGAAATTCAATTTCTATCATTCAATCAGAGAGACAGCATCTACGCCTGGCTTTATGTACCAGCCTGTGCCCACAAGGGCATCATCCAGCTGGTCCACGGATACGGGGAGCACTCCCGCCGCTACCTTCCCATGATCACCGCCTTTATGGAAGAAGGTTACATTGTCGCTGCCGACGATCATGTCGGTCACGGCAAGACCGCCCTTGAAAACAACAGCTGGGGGGACTGGGGCAGCAAAGGCTTCCACACCATGATGGAAGACGAACATCTCCTGATGGAGATCGTCCGGAAACAGTACCCGGACCTCCCCTGTTTTATGTTCGGACACAGCATGGGCTCTTTCATCGCCCGCGACTTCTCCGCCAGATATGGTTCGGAGCTTGCCGGCGCCGTCTACTGCGGGACCGCCGGTCCAAATGACAGTCTGAAAGAGGCGGTGGAACAGGTGAAAAAGATCGTAGACGCGGGTGGAGGCGACGGAGCGGACCCGTCTCTGAGCAGCCTTCTCTTTGCCTCCATGAATGAGCGCTACGAGAATGTCAAGTACGGAAACGAGTGGGTCTGCGAGGATCCGTATGTGCAGCTGGACCACCTGCAGGATCCGTTCAATGCCCTCACCCGGCCGACCAATAACCGTTCCCTGCTCTATTTCATGGAGTTGATGCTCTCGATCGGCAGCATCGACTGGGCCGCAAAGGTTCCATCCTCTCTGCCGATTCTTCTGATCAGCGGAGACCAGGACCCGGTCGGCGGTTACGGTGCGGGCGTGTACACCGTAGCGGACTGGCTGTGGCGAACTGGCCACAGACCTGTCACGAAACTCTATACCGGCTACCGTCACGAAATCCACAACTATCCTGAGCTCAAGAAGGAAGTGGCGGAAGACATCCTCGCCTTCATTGGCGCCCAGCTGAAATGACAAAAAGAGATCCCAAAGAATCAGGAGGAAGCAAAAAGCTTATGCCTTCCATTTTTGGGATCTCTTTCTGCATCTGTGCTGGCAGATGGCATTCCTCGTGCCTCCAGGTCCTGAATGCCCAAGCCCAAGAGCGCCTAAAGCATTAAGCCTTCAGGGGCTTTTAAAGGCCTCCGGAAGCTTTCCAGATCCCCTCAGGCTAAAATACACCATCTTCAGAAGAAAAAGCCTTCCAGGGCATCTCCAGCGCCTTCTGAGACAGGAGATAGAAGGATGCATCCGCCAGAGCCTCCTCCAGTGTGTAGGGACTTGTTCCTCCATCCAGCCATCTCCCCATATCCAGAAGCATGGATGCCATGGCAAATTCATCCTGACAGTTTTCAAGGCGAAGATCCGGGCGCCAGTTCTCTCGAAGAGCCCGGAGCATCGGCGTATCAAGACTCGCATATGCCTCCGGAAGAACCTGGCAGAGCTTCTCCCGCCGGGGCTTTCCCTCTGCATCCAGGAAAAGCAGAAGATTGTCAGTCCACTCCCCCCTCTCCCCGCGTACTGTCAGATGGCGGGAGCGGAGGAAGGAGTGGTACTGAACCCCGGAGAAGTCATAGACAGCCCGCTTGCCGGAAGCGTACTCGACAAAAAGAACACTCCGATCCTTCTCCGCGATACGCCCGTCTGTGATCGGCCCTTCCCGGGAGTCGGTCTCAACGATGGCGTTTACGAAACGCTCCCCTCTGAGAATGTAGGACTCCCCCTCCGTGAGGAGCATCCGCCTTATGAGGCTGGCGGCATGGTAATCGTGGGCCAGGGAAAGACAGGCAAAGCTGGGTCTGCCGATCCTGCCCGCTCTGACGGCCTGAAGGCCTGACAATAGCTCCGGATAGCGGTGATACTGCTCCGCGACTGCGACGCGCACGTCCTTCTCCCTGGAAAAGGCCCAGAGCTTTTTCAGTGTCTCCACAGAGGAGGCAGCCGGGGTCTCCATGAGCACAGCATAGCCCCGTTCCGCCCAGAGCGCGCTGACATCGGCGATGCTGCTCTTGTTTACGGCCACAACCACAAAGTCCGGCCTGAAAGCTTCCGCCTCCTTTTCAGCGCACACCGCGGCGGCTCCTGTTTTTTCCCGCATCAGGTCTGCCTTTTCCTCTGAGCGGCAGAGGAAAAGCGCCTCAAAGAGTTCGGGATAGGAGCTCGCGATCCTGCCGTAAAACTCGGCACGGTAGCCTGAGCCTACGATCACATATCTGAGTTTACTCATAAGAAAAGCGCATCCCCCATGTCTCTCTGATTTTGTCCATCAGCCTCAGGAGCTTCACACTGTCCTCTGGCGTAAAGCGGCTGCTTTGACTCTTCCCTTCCCTGATGCAGCGGCTGGCCTCGCGAATCTCGTACTCAAAGCCGTTCACATCAAAGGGGCAGCGGATCTCGTATTCCTCTCCTCCATTTGGCCTGATGATCATGCTCTGAGCTCCCTGGAAATCGGGAAGGCGGATCGTGGCTTCGTCAAAGAAAAGGGCGGCATGCCGCGCGATGTCAAGGCCGATGGTCTGCAGGACATAGGCGGTCCTGCCGCCGGGGTAGCGGAGAGAAATCGTACTGAAGCTGTCGGTCCCATACTCATTGAAAGTCACTTCGGAGCTGAAAGCCTCCGGGCTCTCTCCCATCAGCATCTGCAGGAAACCAAGGTTATAGATGCCGATATCAAGCAGGGCCCCGCCGCCAAGATCCGACCGGAACTTCCGTTCTCGCCGGGCGCCTTTGGCGATGAAGCCATACTCCGATCGGACATGCCGGAGGGCTCCATACTTCCCGGAGTGAATCATCTCCAGGAGATTTTCATACAGTGGGAGGAAGCGGATCCAGAAGGCTTCCATGCAGAAGAGCCCTTTCTCCTCCGCCAGCCTGTACAGCGCCTCTGCATCCTTCGCGTTGGTCGTAAAGGGCTTTTCGCAGAGAACATGCTTCCCCGCTTCGAGCAGCATGCGTGTGTTCTCCGCGTGCAGATTGTTGGGCGTGGCGACATAGACCGCCTCCAGCTCCATATCTCCCGCCAGTTCCTCATAACTGCCATAGGCGCGCGGAATCTGATGCGTCTCACAGAACGCCCGCGCCCTCTCAGGATCGCGGGAGGCAGCGGCGCTCAGAGATTCCCCTTCCCCCGCCATCGCCATGGCATTCACGGTCTTCGCGAACTTCTCCGCGATGCTTCCGCATGCCAGTATTCCCCATTTCATCGTTCCTTCCTCCTTCCAATGCGCTCCATATAGCGGGAAGCATCAGCCTGATGCCAGAGCGGTATATCCCCTATCGCGCTCTTTTCGCAGATTCTCATGCTTGCGGCTATAAGGTCTTTACGCAGATCCCGCCTTCTCCGCCTCCATATGCGCCTCAAGCTGGCGCTGATATTCTGCATGATCCAAGGGGAGGCCGATCTTTCTGCCCTCCCAGGCGGAGAGATAGGCAGCGTTGATGAGACTGAGGGTGCGGACACCGTCCGCGCCCGGTGCGATCAAGGGTGCCTGACCCTTTACCGCCTTCCCAAAGTTTTCAAGCATGATCTCATAGGGTGTTTCGTCCTGGGCAAAGGTGCAGGTCTCCGTCGTCTCCAAAAGCTCCTGCCGGCTGGTGACCGCAGCGGTCTTTGCGTAGTCCCGCGTATCCACATCAAAAACCGTAAGGGTCAGGACAGAGCCATCGAGAAGGATCCTGCCTTTTGTTCCGGAGATCTCAAGGCGGTCCGTTTTTCCGCCCTCACCGGTTGAGAGAATCACTGTCCCCGTCATCCTGTCCGGGTAGTCCATCAGCAGCGTCGCTTCATCGTCCACTGAGAAGTCGTTGTACTTCCCAAATGGAATATCCGCGTAAACTGTCTCCGGAACACCGAAAAGCCAAAGCCAGAGGTCGAGGATGTGATGCCCCTGGTTGATCAGGAGACCTCCGCCTTCCCCGGACCAGCTGCTGCGCCAGCTCCCGGAGGCGTGGTAAAAGCGTGTGCGGAAGTACTGTGTACTGATCAGAGAAACCCGGGAGATATGGCCGATCCTTCCGCTCTCCAGGATCTCCTTCAGTTTCAGATGACGGGCGTAGGTGCGCTGATGGCACATCTGCGCGTAAATGAGACCTGTGCGCTCAGCTTCCTTCTGCATGGCATCCGCGTCCGCCGCCGTGACCCCGGCAGGCTTATCACACATGACATGCTTCCCCATGGAGAGTGCGCGGATGGTCATCGAGGGGTGAAGCTTGTGGGGGGTCACGATGATGACCGCGTCAAAGGCCTCCTGATGCTGGCAGAGCTCCTCCTCACTCCCGCACAGCAGAACCTTCTGGCTGAGCTGTCCGGATGCCCAGGCTTTGCTCTCCTCACTGCGGCAGCATACCGCGGTCAGACACATCCCATCGATCTTCCCGTCATTCAGCATCCCTGCGTATTTTCTTCCCATGCCGCCCGTTCCAATGAGCGCGCAGCGAATCCTGTCCGTCCCTTTGATCTGACCCATCATCTGATCAGCCTCCCCTCATTTCTTTTGAATCCATCCAGAGCCATACGGATCTTTCCGGGGCTTTCCGGATCGATCTCCATCCGGTTCTTTCCCCTCATCTCAAGTCTCTTCCACGAAATCCGGAAGCATCGGAAACATCAAAAGCATCAGAAGCTGCCGAAACGCCTTTTTATAGCTTCCCGCGTCAAAAGCTGTATCTTTCGGGCAGCAGTTTCCTCTTGGAAGTGATTTCTCAGCTCCTGAAAAAAGAATACAGGAGGAGACTGCACCTTTCAAGAAAAAAGTCCGAAGTCCGGCACGATTATTTATATATTTTTACACATATTCAGAGAATAGTTATGCACAAGAGCACAGGAGCCGCCCGAAAGGTCCATAAAGATCCTCAGACACAGACTTGCGCGATAATCCCCTAAATTTCCTCAGGCGTTGCACTAAAACCCCGGAAAAATGCCCGTAAGCATTGATTTTAAAGGATTTCTCCCCTATAATTAACAACGTGAAAAAAGCACTAAAAAGAGCACTAAAGGAAGGGGAGATATAATGTGATAGACAGGCGTTATGTTGTTGATGTTCCCCCAGGAGCCCTTGTAACAA
>CADBUA010000453.1 GCA_902797665.1 uncultured Lachnospiraceae bacterium
CTGGATCTTTGCCATAAAAAACCTCCTTGATCTATGACTCCAGTTCAAGAGTTCCGCCCTGCATGGATGCTGATTCAAAATGATGTCAGAATGATGATGTGAGAGGTTCTGAAGATCTGCCGCGGGCGAATCTTTATTGCCTCTGCATATACCTCGGTCAAGGACGTATGAGGCAGCTTCTCCTGGCCGCGCGTATTCTCCGCGCGACCATTCGCTTTAAGTGTCCAGTCAGCATATCGCGCCTGCTGCGCAAAGCGTGAAAGCACAGGACATGAGCAATCCGCCAGAGCCAGCCTCCTTGATGGCCGTCTATGCTTCTGCCTGATCTGACTATACACCAGAAGAGGGGGATCTGTCTGCCGCATCCAGGAAACAAAAAAGCTCCCGTTTCCAGTCATATTTCAGAATGAGTATTTAATAGATGTTTTTGTCTTTTTGATCTGATACCCATAAGCATCAGAATCCTTCATGGTTTTGATGGGAAGTGGATTCGCTTACGCCAGGACAGGATCGAATGGAGCTTTGAAGAAAAATGCCCCCTGGAAGGTTTCCTTTCCAGGAGGCGATCCTGTGCGATTGTCCTGACAAATCATGGCGGTGACATGAAATCCATTCGCTGTGGTCAGCACAGAGCCGGTCTGAGGCTCCTACGCCCGCATGAAAGCTGCGCCCGGCCTTTGCTTTTAAACGCTATTCCCTCGCTCAGCGACAAGGCCAAAGCGGACTGGACAGCTTACACAATCACCTCAAAAGGCCGGATGCGGCCTGAAGGATCAGATCACGCTTTCTGATTGTCCATTCGATTCCTCGCCAGCTCCTCAACCTGTCTCTGGTCCTCTGCTTCTGAGCAGAGGGCAAAGCCTGCCCGCATACAGATCTCACAGGGAATTCCGGAGATCACCGGATCGTGTGTGATTCTTCCCTGGATGCTGCGGATGATCTCCAGGGCACCGGCTTTGTCCTCCACCTGCTTCAGCACCACAAAGGAGGTGCCGGACAGACGGGCAACAGAGGCCGACTTTCCGCAGATTTCCACGATGCTTCCGGCCATGAAGTGGATCATATGATCGCCGTAAAGACGCCCATAGTTCTTTGTAACCGTGCTGAAATCTGCGATTCCAATCAGGATCACCGCAAAGTCTGTCCCTCTTCTCCGATATTCATCCTCATAGCCCAGATAGTCCAGCTGATAGCCGAAGGCGTTCTGAAGCCCGGTCAGCTCGTCAACCCGGCTCAACCGGTCCATGTAGCTTTTCTCCTCCGGCGTGAGGGTCGGATTCATGGTATCCCGGAAAAAGCCCATCAGTCCGATAATGGATCCGTCTGCGTCCCGAACCGGCATCTTGGAAGCGATGATGTTCCGGTTCTCCCCCCGGGCGATACAGGAGCCGGGCACATTTACGGTGACAATGCCATCATGAATCACCCGCCACTCGTCGTCCTTGTATTTATCCGGGCTGACATGCCAGCCCATCTCCTCATCCGTCTTTCCCAGGATCTCCTGCCAGCTGCTAAATCCGTAGTAGTCAAGGAAATACTGGTTGCAGCCAAGGAACCTCCGATCGCAGTCCTTCCAGAAAATCCCGAACTGACTGTCCTTTATGAAGGCGTCCCAAAGGCAGTCGCTGAGGCTCCCGGAAAAGCCCCCGGCAGAGACCTCCGGGCTCTTTGTCTCTGTGGCGTCAAGGCCGATCATACCCGGCTTCCGGAGGACGGGGCTCTGATGGTTTCTGCTGGAGATCATAAGGAAGGTCTTCTCCCCTGTCCGCATCATCACAAGATGATGGATGCTGACATTGCCATTCCCGTCCTTGATGCGCACCTGCGTCTGAATGTACGAAGACCCCGCCAGGGCAAAGCGCTCCTCCAGGGTCCGGAAGTCTGTGAAGGCCCGGAAGGAAGCCCGGTCAGACGGGTGAACCTGCTCCAGGGGAATGACCCCGATGTTCCGCTGAGTGGGATCCGCCGCAAATGCCTCTTTCCCGAAGATCAGTGTTGTGGTCATCTTTCCGGTGTCCACAAGGCAGATGGAGTCGAAAAGCCCTGTCAGCTGCCGGAGCGTCTGTTCCTGCAGGCTCCCCAGTTCCCCAAAGCCAGAAGGTGGCGTGACGGTAAGAAGAATCACCGAGCTGTCCTCCATGGCCGAGAGAAGGCTCCCCTCGATCCTGCAGCTCTTTCCCTGGAAGTCATGCCAGAAGCGGGAAGAGCCCCGTTCCAGCAGCATCCTCAAAAAGCGTACGCCCTCCCCCTCGTTGAGTTTCTCAAGGATCTGATCCAGCTTTGTCCCAATACCCTCGAGGGTCTTCCGCATCTCCTCGTTCTCGTAGCGGATCTCGATCTTCTCCGCAGTATTCCCGGAGGATCCGTGATAAACACAGATCGCGAGCGGCTTTCCCGGCCGAAGGCTCGTTCTGTCCCGCCCGAGATCTTTGTCGGGGAACACACTCAGAAGATCCAGGCTGCTGAGTCTTCTGTCAGCGTGGATCTCCTCCATGTCCCCCAGAGAGAGGGCATTGTGGGAGAGGTGCTCCAGCATCTTTTCAAAGGGAAGCGGTTGCCCATAATAAGGGCCTTCTATGTTCCAGACACCGATCTCCTTCAGAAAGGAGAACTGCTCTTCCGTCTCCACCCCCTTCGCGATGGGGCAGATATCCACCGCCTTGGCCATCTGAACCAGGGACTGGATGATGCTCCTGGCTCTCCCGCCTTCGAGGCCGGGAAGGCTGAAATCGATCTTCATCCCATCAAATTCGTGGTCCTTCAGGGTGTGGAAGGAGGAGCTCCCGTTGCCGAAGTCATCGACCCAGACCTCAACACCGGCAGTTCGAAAGCGCCGAAGAATGTAGTCGATGTCATCGAGCTGAGAAAGGGTGGACTCCCGGATCCCGGCGATCAAGAGTTCCAGGGAAAGCCCTGCCTCCCCCATCATCTCCTCCACGTAGGCAAATAGATCCATCTCCTCGAAATCGACCGCGGAAAAGCTGACAGACACTGGAACAAGACGCTGCCCTTGATCCCGAAGATCCCGCATCTTCTCCGTCAAGGTTCTGACCAGCCAAAGGTCAAGGGCAGGGATCGTCCGCGCGCGCTCCAGAGCGGGGAGATATGTCTCCTGCAGGATCAGACCGTAATGCGGGTCCTGCCAACGGGTCGAAAGCTCAAAAGCCAGGACCCGCTCCGTGAGCGTGTGGACGATGGGCTGAAGATACAGCTCAATCCAGCCTGCTTCGAGTGCCTCCTGGAGGTGCCCCACCAGGTAGCTTTCCGGAACAATGCTCATACGCTTCCTCCCTTTCTTCCTTC
>CADBUA010000454.1 GCA_902797665.1 uncultured Lachnospiraceae bacterium
GCAGAGCGGACGAGAGCTGCAACATCATCTGTAATTCCATTTTCATCTGACCTGGGATCTGACTTGAAGGATGGATTGATATTTGGATTCATCTTCTGGATGATAATCAGAATCAACGATAATATCTATAATTATAATTATATTGATATTTGTGTTTATATTGACATGATATTTATAACTATTTTGATGACTGTATTGCCATTCGGATCAATGTTAAAATTTTCATATAAAATGTCATATAAAACAGAAAACCAGTTAAAGTTTAAATAGTAAACAAATGAGACAACTGTCCGGTCTTCTCTGTCCGCTTGCCGCTGAGCGAGGCCATACGTTTCAAAATCAAAGGCCGGGCGCAGATTGAATGCGACGACAGGAGCCTCGGCCCGGCCGAATGCCTGAAGGAGCTTGCGACTGGGCAGCTGTCAAATGATAGTTAATCATATTCTTATCAGGATATGCCAATATGGTCATAAAACAGAATAAGGCATTCAATTCAATATCATAAAACCTGATTTATATATAAATAATCGTAAAAGTTTTTCCTTTACAAAGTTACTATAAGATATTTTCTTAACAGTTATCTGTATTAAATAAAGTATTTCTTTTTTTGATGGCACAATCTATGCAAATTGAATTGAGGTTCTGAGATGTCAATCGGATCGATTAAGGGGCTTTCCTGGGACAATCCGCTCCGCATCCGTTCGCCGGAGGAGCTGATCCTCTGGGTGGATGAGCTGGGCTTTCTGCCTCTCTTTGAGAATGAGATTCCCGGCTTTTCCGCGGAGGAGCACACCTATCAGGCTGGCTGGTGGAGCGGGGATCCCAGACAGGATCCCTGGCTGTGGAGGCAGGTTCTCGCAAAGAGCCATCGGGTGGCTTATGGAAAGTTCTTCAACAAGAAGGCAGGATTTATCAGCCTGTCCTACCTGCCGGCTTTTGTCAACTACCGCCGGGACGGCTATGACTTTGACGCCCGCTACGAGGACGGCCTGGCCAGCCGGAGAAGCCTGAAGATCATGGAGCTTTTTTCAGGGAATGAGGAGTCCGAGTACGGACCCTCCCTTCCGACTTTTGAAGTGAAACGGATGGCAGGTTTTGGCAAAGAGGGGGAGAAGAACTTCGATGGCGTGCTCACAGACCTGGAGATGAAGCTATACCTTGTCGGATGTGACTTCAGACAGAAGAAAAACCGGAAGGGAGAGGACTACGGCTGGTTTGTACAGGCTTTGAATACGCCTGAGAGCATCTGGGGTTATGGCCTGGTAACCAGCCTTTATCAGGAGGATCCCAAGGTGTCCTTTCAAAGGATTTTTGACCGGGTAAAGGAGAAGTTCCCGGATGCCTCAGATGCGGCGATCCGGAAGGTCTGCGGCTAGCGTGCGTGCGCTTTTCTCCGCGCCAGGTGAGGCCTGTCGGGATGCGTATTCTGAACGCCCCCAAATACGTTCTTGCACTTTCCCCTATGAGGATGCAGAATGAAGATGATCACACGAGTTGCATGAGGCGATCTGAGAGGAGTTATTGATGATTCGGAAAAGATTTCAAAAAGAGACAGGTTTCTTTCTGGCCCTGCTGATGCTGTCGCAGCCCATCGCTGCCTTCGCGGGTGAGACCGAGAGTGAGCTCTGGCCTGAGGGCATGGAAACGCAGACTCTGGATTTCGGCGGACAGGAGGCGGAGATTTACAGAGATTCTGATGGCCGCGTGTTCTTCATCAAAGGTGCCCTGGGGGATGAACCCATCAGCGACATGGACGCGGCGGCCAGGGTTCTGGACACGGTATCCGGGCAGCTTGGCGGGGATGAGCGGACACTGTTTGAGCCCTGGCGGTCCCTGGAGGATACAGCTGGAAATCACTACTATGTGTTCCAGCAGATGTACGCAAACACGACGGTGTCCGGCGGGGCGGTCAAAATCATCACGGATGCTGAGGGCGGGATGATCGGTCTTGTCAGCAGCATTGAGACAGATCTGCCGGAGACTGAGGCATCTTTGGGCATCAGCCAGTTCGAAGCCGAAGATCTGGTGCTCCAGCATGCGGCGGAGGAGAAGCAAGATCTGATGATCCTGGAGGATCGGACCCAGAAGGTCATCCTGCCGGTGAATCTGGAGATCAACATGGAAGCAGAGGAGGAGAAGGAGGAGAGCCGTTTTGTCTGGGCTGTCTATTCCAACAATCCGGATGAGAGTGTCGTAAATGGGACCGATCTTCCGTATCTTGCCCACTACGTGACCATGGAAGGGGAGTATCTGTACAATCTTCCTACGATCTCTCCCGGGGATGATGCCGCCGAATCCGGGTTCGCTGCCTCCTATGCGTTTGAGTTCATGGAGCCGGCTGAATATAGCGGAAAAGTCACCCTGTCCGATGGCACAGAGAAGGAGATCACGATCGACTTAATGCGGGATGCCAGAACCGGGATGTACTACCTGGGCAACTGTGAACGGCGGATTGCGGTGGCGGACTGCTATGAGTTCCTCTACAACAAGGGACATGTGGTGCTGGAAGCCAGCGCGGACAACAGCGGATGGGACGATACCTGTCTCCTGTCTCTCTACAATTACTGCCGGGCCTACGATTACTATAAGGAGATCGGATGGGAGGGGGCTGACGGTCTTGGGACACCGATGCTGATCCTGAAAGACTACTGCGATTCAAACCATAATCCCATTGACAACGCGGCCTACGCGGGACGTTACTACGGCTGGCAGCTTTTCCTCTCCAGCGCTGCGAATGACTTTGCCCAGTGTCTGGATGTGCTTGGGCATGAGTTTACGCATTGTGTCACTGCGGCGGTGATGACCTACAACGCCTACATGAATGACTATGGCGCCATCAACGAGGCGATCAGCGATATTCAGGGGAATCTCTGCGAGATGATGGCCGAGGATACGGAGGATCAGGAATGGCAGCTCGGGGAGAACGGCAAGGATACCGTCCGCAGCATGAGTGATCCCCACAGACATCATCAGCCGGAGTATACCTGGGATGTCTACTACATGCCAAAGGTCAAGATTCCCACGATGGCGAATGACCGTGGCGGGGTGCATTCCAACTCGTCCCTCCTCAACAACCTGGCTTATCGCCTGTGTAAGGATGGGGGGATGACCATTGAAGATGCCCGGAGCTTCTGGTTTGCGGTTGACTCAACCATGGTGCCGGGAACGGATTACCAGAAGCTGTCTGTGCTGCTTCCCTGGGTCCTCAGGAATCTCGGTATGGAGCAGTATGAGCTGGCCCTCATGGAAGCCATAGAGGTCACTCGCATTGACACGGAATCACTGCCGGAGGAGATCGGGCAGGATCAGGCTTTGTTCACCCTCAATCTGCCGGACGATGAAAAGTTCACAGACGGAAACCTCATGTTCACCGTGGTCAGTGTCAATCCTGACAAGATTCAGGCGATCTCCCAGGAGTTTTTGAAGGATGTCCTGAAGGGAGAGGGCAGGTACGCGGAGGCTGTGGAGGAACTGAAAGAACAGATCACCCAGGCGGTGAAAGACGGCGTCTCCGACTTCTTTGGAAAAGAGAGTGAGTCCGATGGCCAGGACCAGAAAGTATTTGCCCGTATTCTTGCCAAGTGGCTCAGGAGCTATTTTGGAGATATCATCTATATCGGCAACAGTGCGGCAGGTACGGATGGCCGTACCGTCCAGATCATCTCGAGACCTGGATATGTTCTTCCGCTGCTGCTGCGTCTGAAAATGAATCCGGCTTCTATGGATATAGAGTCCCTGGCTTTGGCCATCTATCTGAATGGCAGTTGGATGGATGTCTGTGCGCTTCTTCCGGAGGAGGCAGAGACTGAAGCGGAATCTGACCAGAAGTCTGGCTTTGATTTAGGAACACTGGAGAAGGTCCTCACCCCGCTTTTCAGCCAGGGGAATTCCGATTCCTTCCTGCTTGAGGCTGGCGGAGGGGAGTCCGTCGTCATTCCGTCCGATGGCCTGGAGAATCTGACGGTTCTGGATCAGGAGCGGCTTGAGCAGATTGGAATTGCGAACCTCAATCCGACCGGGGTATAGAGACGTAGATCAGGCAGCTTCGCCCGGCCTATGAGCCTCATCGAGCGTGGCGGGCGGAGCTTGTATGGCTCGCATTCTGATCGGGCGGCAGAGCTTACGCTCCGCTCAACTGCGCAGACTGACTGGGCAGGATCTAAGAATCACCTTCAGCGGCTCTTCCGCGCCAGGAAGCTCTCCTTTCCCCGCATCGATTCAAAAAAAGGGCTCTTCGTTTGACAGGGGGAAAGGAGATGAAGAGATGGCATAGGAGTCTTCTGCGTATTTTTCTGTGCGCAGGGCTGATTCTTGTACCTTTGGGATATCTGACAAAGGGGGAGCGTTTGACCATGAGATGGGGCAGTGACAAGGCAGGGCGATGTCTGAATCCGAGTCTGAATCAGGAAACGGAGGAGGCGCTCCGGGCCCGGATCGGGGATGAGGCTTACGAGATCGTGATCAACGGGGCGACGGAGCGGGCTTTCAGCGGGGACTATGACGCTTTTTTTGAGCCCGGGATCTATGTGGATGTCATCAGCGGAGAGCCTTTGTTTCTCTCTACGGATAAGTATGACTCTGGCTGCGGATGGCCGGCATTCACGAGACCTGTGGAAGCGGCCGCGGTGTCTGAAATGGCCGATTACTCCCACTTTATGGTCCGGACAGAGGTGCGGTCGGGCATCTCCGGTGCCCACCTGGGTCATGTCTTTGAGGATGGCCCGGTGGAGGCGGGAGGTCTCCGCTACTGCATCAACAGCAAAAGCCTTCGCTTTGTTCCACTTGAGGAGATGCAGCAGGAAGGATACGGCGCCTACGTGGATCAGATCAGGATTGGGCTGAAGAGGGAAGAGGCAGATACAGAGATGAGGGATGAACTGACAGAAAACAGCAGGAAAACCCCCCGGGAGATCTACCTGGCGGGCGGATGCTTCTGGGGGACGGAGGCGGCTTTCAAGTCTCTGAACGGGGTTGTGGACACAGAGGCAGGCTACGCGAATGGGACAAAGGAGAATCCCAGCTATCAGGAGGTCTGTGCCGGGGATACCGGGCACCGGGAAACGGTTCGCATTCTGTATGACCCTGAGCAGATCTCGCTGGAGACGATCCTCAAAGGCTACTTTATGGTGATTGACCCGACGGTGGAAAACCAGCAGGGCAATGACCGGGGCAGCCAGTATCAGACCGGAGTCTACTACAGTGATGAGGCGGATCTTCCCCTTCTCACGGAGATCTTTGAGAGAGAGAAAGAGAAGAGCACACCCTTCTGCGTGGAGCTTCGAAAGCTCTCCGCTTTCTACCCGGCGGAGGAATACCATCAGGATTACCTCGACAAGAATCCGGCAGGCTACTGCCACATCAGCCGGAAGGAGATGGAGGAAGTCCGGAAGCTGAACGGCTGATGCTGTTCTGGCAGCAGGCAGATGGAAATGGCCGCTTTCCTGATATGCATGTGCA
>CADBUA010000455.1 GCA_902797665.1 uncultured Lachnospiraceae bacterium
ACTCTGGCCACTGTCCAGTCCGCTCTGGGCGCTTTGCGCCGGGCAGGAGAATACAGCATGAAGCCCGCTTTTGCCTGAAGCGGAGCTTTTTTCGTATCTGTCCAGTCCGCTTCGTGCAGTTTGCCCGAGCGTGGTCATGCAGTTCAAAGCCAAGGCCGGGCGCGTTACATTGCGGCGACAGGAGCCTGCGCCCGGATTCGTACCTGGACAGGTACCTTTTTTCTTTTGAAGATGGAGCCCGCGTGTGTGACGCAGAGGGGCACTCTTTGAGTGAGAGCAGTGGGGGAGCAGGGGGATGGATTTACAGCGATCATTGGAGCGGTGAAGCGCAGAAGAAGAGAGCGCCCAGGTGTTTCTGGGAGTTTTGAGGGATTCTGGATCTGGAAAGCCGCATGTGAGAGAGGGAAGGAGATAGCAGATGGAGAAGCTTTGGGGCGGAAGATTCACGAAGGAGACAGACAGCCTGGTCAAGGAATTCAATGACTCCCTTCCATTTGACAAGCGCCTTTATCAGGTGGACATCAAAGGAAGCATGGTGCATGCCGCCATGCTCGGAAAGCAAGGGATTCTCACGGATCAGGAAATGAAAGAGATCCTGGACGGGCTTGGGGCAATCCTTGCGGATCTTGAGGCGGGAAGGCTGACGATTGAGGATGGAAGCTATGAGGACATTCACAGTTTCGTGGAGGCAAAGCTGATCGAAAGGATCGGGGATAGCGGAAAAAAGCTCCACACCGGAAGGAGCCGGAATGACCAGGTTGCTCTGGATATGAAGCTGTATATTCGCTCGGAGATCCGGGAGATGGATGGATGCCTGAAGCACTTCCTTGGGACGATTCTCAGGGTCATGGAAGAAAACCTGGATACCTTCATGCCCGGTTTTACGCACCTTCAGAAGGCACAGCCAGTTACCCTGGCCCATCATTTCGGCGCCTACTTTGAGATGTTCCGTCGGGACCGGGAGCACCTGTCAAGTCTCTATGAGCGGATGGATACCTGCCCACTTGGGTCCGGCGCCCTGGCCGGGACCACCTATCCGCTGGACCGGGCATTCACAGCCCGGGAGCTCGGCTTTATCCACCCCTGCCGGAACTCGATGGATGGGGTCTCGGACCGGGACTATCTGATTGAGTTTCTGTCTGCCCTCGCCGTCTGCCAGATGCACCTGTCCCGCTTCGCGGAGGAGGTCATTCTCTGGAACAGCGATGAGTACCGCTTTGTAGAACTGGACGATGCCTACTCCACGGGATCGAGCATCATGCCCCAGAAGAAGAACCCGGATATCGCGGAGCTGGTTCGCGGAAAGACCGGCAGAGTCTACGGGGATCTTTTCGCCCTCCTCACCATGATGAAGGGGATCCCCCTGGCTTATGACAAGGACATGCAGGAGGACAAGGAGGCTGCCTTCGACGCCATCGACACGGTTCTTGGCGACATCCGTCTCTTTGACGGCTGCGTGGCTACGATGAGATTCAGAAAGGATGTCATGGAAAGGTCGGCAAAACGGGGCTTCACCAACGCCACGGATGCCGCTGACTACCTGGTGGGGAAGGGGGTTCCCTTCCGGGACGCCCATGGGATCATCGGCCGGATGGTCCTTGACTGTATTGAGAAGGGGAAGGCCCTGGATGACCTTACGCTGGAGGAGTTCCAGGCTTTCAGCCCCCTCTTTGACAGCGACATCTATGAGGCCATTGACCTTCAGGCCTGTGTGGAGAAACGGCTGACAGACGGGGCGCCTTCCCGCCTCTCCATGGAGAAGGAGATCCAGGACTGCCGGGCATATCTGGCACTTCCTGACATCGGCAGAGACTTGACAGGAGTCTGAATTCGGTTTACATTCTCATCCATGCGGATTTGAACGTGTTTATATGACGTTCTCCACTCAGGAAGAGGGGGGTTTTCGGTATGGAAAAACTGAAGGTTGGGATTCTTGGGGCGACAGGAATGGTAGGGCAGAGATTTATCACGCTGCTCTCAGATCACCCGTATTTTGATATCACGGTTCTGGCGGCGAGCGCCCGCTCTGCTGGCAAAACCTATGAAGAAGCAATCGGATCTCGCTGGAAGATTGATGTGCCCATGCCTGAAAAGGTCAAGGGGATGGTCATCCGGAACGTTGCTGATGTGGAAGACACCGCAGGGGATGTGGACATGGTCTTCTCGGCAGTGGATATGACCAAGGAGGAGATCCGCGCAATTGAGGAGGCCTACGCGAAGACCGAGACGCCTGTCGTCTCCAACAACAGTGCCCATCGCTGGACACCGGATGTTCCGATGGTGATCCCGGAGATCAACCTGGAGCACTTTGATGTCATCGCGGCCCAGAAAAAGCGGCTTGGGACCAGCCGGGGCTTCATCGCGGTAAAGCCGAACTGCTCGATCCAGGCCTATACGCCGGCTTTGGCCGCGTGGCGGGACTATGAGCCCTATGAGGCGGTGGTCTCTACCTATCAGGCCATCTCTGGCGCCGGGAAGACCTTTGAGACCTGGCCGGAGATGATTGGGAACGTGATTCCCTTCATTTCGGGTGAGGAGGAGAAGAGCGAGCGGGAACCGCTCCGTGTCTTCGGCAGAGTGGAGAATGGGCAGATCATTCCGGCAGTGGAGCCGAAAATCACCTGCCAGTGTGTGCGGATTCCGGTTCTGAACGGTCACACCGCATCGGTCTTTCTCCGCATGCGGAAAAAGGCTTCGAAAGAGGAGCTGATTGAGAAACTCAGATCCTTCCGCGGCTACCCCCAGGAGCATCAGCTGCCGAGCGCGCCGAAGCAGTTCATCCAGTACCTGGAGGAGGACAACAGACCGCAGATCACACAGGATGTGAACTACGAGGGCGGTATGGGCGTCTCCATCGGAAGACTTCGTCCGGACAGCCTCTATGACTGGAAATTCATCGGGCTGGCCCACAACACGCTCCGCGGAGCTGCGGGCGGCGCGGTTCTGTGCGCAGAGACCCTGGTGTCTCTTGGATATATCACGAAAAAGTAAGACTTTACCGGGAGGGCTGGACATTGTCCGGCCCTCCCGCCGGTGAAAGATACCTGAGAGCGTGAAAAGCATAGAAGGAGAGCAAAGACCGCATTTGGGAAAATCACTTTTTATCGCTGAAAAACCGAGTGTCGCCCAGGAATTCGCCAAAGCGCTCGGGGAGTCTATGACCCGCTATGATGGGTATCAGGAATCGCAGAACCTGGTGGTTACCTGGTGCGTAGGGCATCTGGTCAAACTGAGCTATCCGGAAGCCTACGACCTGAGTTACAAAAAATGGAGCTTTTCGACACTGCCCTTTATCCCCCAGGAGTTCAAGTACGAGATCATTTCCAACTCCCGCAAACAATATGCTATTGTAAAGAAGCTGCTTCTCCGCCAGGACGTGGACCGGATTTATGTCTGCACGGACTCCGGGCGGGAGGGAGAGTATATTTACCGCCTTGTCCGACAGGAAGCCCATGTGACGGGGAAAGAGGAGCGCCGGGTCTGGATCGATTCACAGACGGAAGAGGAGATCCGGAGAGGGGTTCGAGAGGCAAAGCCTATCTCAGCCTACGACAACCTGGCCGCGGCAGCTTACCTCAGAGCCCAGGAAGACTATCTGATGGGTATCAACTTCTCCCGGGTTCTGACCCTCCGCTATGGGAATTCCATGGCCGGTTTTCTTGGGGAAGAGTACTGTGTGGTCTCTGTGGGCCGGGTGATGACCTGCGTCCAGGGAATGGTTGTGGAGCGGGAACGGCAGATCCGGGACTTCAAGGAAACGCCATTCTACCGGGTTCTGGCCAAAAGCACCGCGGAGGGGATCCCTTTCCACGCAGAGTGGAAGGCAGTGGAGGGCTCAAAGTTCTTTAAGAGCCCGGCGCTCTACAGCGAAAGCGGCTTTTTGGAGCGAAAGGGAGCGGAAGAGCTTATCGCCGGTCTGCTCGAGCCCTCAGGGCAGGCAGATCTTGTCCCGGCGCCGGGCCAGGAGGGAAAGACAGCTTCTTTTGAAGCGCTCAGGGCAAAAATCCCGGCGGCGGTCTTCTCCATTGAGAAAAAGAAGGAGAAGAAGAATCCGCCCCTGCTCTACAACCTGGCGGAGCTTCAGAATGACTGCAGCCGTATGTTCAAGATCAGTCCGGATCAGACCCTGAAGATCGTGCAGGATCTCTATGAGAAGAAGCTTGTGACCTATCCCAGAACGGACGCCCGCGTGCTTTCCTCGGCCATCGCCAAGGAGATCAATCGGAATATCTCCGGCCTTTTGAACTTTGGGCCTGCCGGCTCCTTCGCCAAACAGGCCCTGGATTCCGGCAGCTTTAAGAGCATCGGGAAGAGCCGCTATACCGACGACAGTCAGATCACCGACCACTATGCCCTGATCCCGACGGGGCAGGGCTTATCGGCCCTGAATTCTCTGGACAGGACTTCCTATGGGGTCTACTCCGCCATCGTGAAGCGTTTTCTGTCGATCTTCTTCCCACCGGCAGTCTACCGGAAGATCTCCCTGGTCCTTGCAATGGGGACGGAGAAGTTCTTTGCCTCCTTCCGAATTCTGGAGGAAGAGGGCTATCTTGCGGTCATGAAAAAGCCGGAGGAAAAGGACAGGCAGAATTCGGATGAAGAGAAGGAGAACAGCAACCCGGCTCTTCTGAAGGCCCTGGAGAGTCTCCGCAAGGGGCAGACCCTGGAGATCTCCGGCTTTGAGATCCGGGAGGGGAAGACTTCCCCACCCAAGCGCTACAACTCCGGATCGATGATCCTGGCGATGGAGAACGCGGGGCAGCTCATCGAGGATGAGGAGCTCAGGGAGCAGATCAAGTCCTGCGGCATTGGGACCTCCGCCACAAGGGCAGAGATTCTGAAAAAGCTGGTCAGCAACCGCTATCTGGCGCTGAACACGAAGACACAGATCCTGACCCCCACCCTGATGGGAGAGATGATCTATGATATTGTCCGCTGTTCCATCCGCTCCCTTCTGAATCCCGCCCTGACGGCGAGCTGGGAGAAGGGGCTGGGCTACGTGGCCGACGGCTCGGTCAGTTCCTCGGAGTACATGCAGAAGCTCAACACGTTTGTCTCCAGCTGGACCAACCAGGTGAAGAACAACCGGAACGAAGATCAGATGCTGCCTTACTATCAGTATGCTGCCCAGTTCTATAAAGGGGGCCAGAACGGCTCTGCTCCCTCCGGGAGCGCGTCCAGGGGAGGCAGCAGGACCGGGACAAAAACGGGAAGCAGAAAGCGGTCTGGAAACGGCGGCAGTGGCAGGAGCAGGAAGACTTCCGGATCCTCCTGAACCCGGTCCTCTTCCATGGAAGATCCGTACCTGTCCAGTCTGCTTTGGATGCTTGTCGCCAAGCGAGCTCATACAGATCAAAAGCAAAGGTCAGACGCACTTTCAATGCGGGCGCAGGCGTCTGCGCCCGGCCGAATGCCTGCAGACGCCTGCGACTGGACAGCTACAAGAGAAAAGCAGGAGGAAGAGGGAAGCCTCTTCCTCCTTGAGTAATGTCTATCATTTTGTTCTCGGCCTCCTCAGGGAGAGAGGCAAAAGACAGAACCCCTCCTTCTGGGGGGAAAGACAGCAGGAGAGAGATGCCAAACACAAACATGGACTATGATGCCGCTTCAATCACGGTCCTCGAAGGGCTCGAGGCCGTACGGAAGCGGCCCGGCATGTACATCGGGAGTACTTCCCGCAAGGGACTGAATCACCTGGTCTATGAGATCGTGGACAACTCCGTGGACGAACACCTGGCGGGTTTCTGCTCTCAGATCACTGTGACATTGAACAGCGATGGGAGCGCGACCGTGGAGGACAACGGGCGCGGGATTCCCGTGGGCATGCATAAGATGGGCGTCAGCGCAGAGCGGGTGGTGTTTACGACGCTCCATGCAGGCGGCAAGTTTGACAACACCATCTATAAGACTTCCGGAGGACTTCACGGGGTGGGTTCCTCTGTGGTCAACGCCCTCTCGGTGTGGCTGGATGTGGAAGTATCCAGAGATGGGCAGGTCTACCATGACCGCTATCGAAGAGGGAAGCCGGACCTGGAGCTTAAGGACGGCCTGCTTCCGGTGCTCAGAAAAACCCGGTCCACCGGAACCAGGATTTCCTTCCTGCCGGATCCGGAGATCTTCGAGCAGACGACGCGCTTCTCCTCGACTGATGTGAAGAACCGTCTGCATGAGACCGCCTACCTGAATCCGGAACTGACAATCGTCTTCCGGGACCTGAGGGATGGCCGCAGCGAGGAGACCATCTTCCATGAGCCGGAGGGGATTCTGGGCTTTATCAAGGATCTCAACAAGAACAAGGAGACCATCTGTGAGCCGATTTATGTCAGGAATGTCAGTGAGGGCATTACGGTAGAGATCGCTCTGCAGTATGTCAATGAGTTCCACGAGAACGTGCTCGGTTTCTGCAACAACATTTTCAACGCCGAGGGCGGAACCCACCTGACCGGCTTCAAGACAGCCTTCACCTCCGTCATGAACAGCTATGCCCGGGACCTGGGCATCCTCAAGGAGAAGGATCAGAACTTCACCGGGGCGGACATCCGCAATGGCCTCACGGCTGTCGTGTCCATCCGCCATCCGGATCCCAGCTTTGAGGGGCAGACCAAGACCAAACTGGACAACGCGGACGCCGCCAAGGCGGCCGCCAAGGTGACCGCCGATGAGATTGTCCGCTACTTCGACAAGAATCTGACCGCCCTGAAGGAGGTGCTGGGCTCCGCCGAGAAGGCGGCGAAGATCCGCAAAAGCGAGGAGAAGGCCAAGACCAACCTTTTGACCAAGCAGAAGTATTCCTTCGACTCCAACGGGAAGCTGGCCAACTGTGAGAGCCGGGATCCCAAAAAGTGCGAGATCTTCATCGTCGAGGGAGACTCTGCCGGTGGGTCGGCAAAGACCGCCCGGGACAGGAGTTTTCAGGCCATCCTGCCCATCCGCGGCAAGATCCTGAACGTGGAGAAGGCTTCGATTGACAAGATTCTGGCCAACGCGGAGATCAAGACCATGATCAATTCCTTCGGCTGCGGTTTTTCCGAAGGCTACGGGAACGACTTTGACATTTCGAAGCTCCGCTATGACAAGATCATCATCATGGCCGATGCCGATGTGGACGGGGCGCATATCTGCACCCTGCTTCTGACCCTCTTCTATCGTTTCATGCCGGATCTGATCTATGAGGGGCATGTCTATATTGCCATGCCACCGCTGTATAAGGCCATCCCTTCCCGCGGGGAGGAGGAGTACCTCTACGACGACGAGGCCCTGGCCCGCTATAGGAAGAGGCACAAGGCCCCCTTCACGCTGCAGCGCTATAAGGGCCTTGGGGAGATGGATCCGGACCAGCTCTGGGAGACGACCCTGAACCCTGAAACCAGGACCATGCGCCGGGTGGAGATCGAGGACGGCCGTCAGGCTTCTGACATCACGGAACTCCTCATGGGCAGCGATGTCCCGCCCCGTAAGGACTTTATCTATGAGCACGCGGCGGATGCCGCCCTGGACGTCTGAGAAAGATCAGGGTTTTTGCAGGAGTCTGCCATGCGAAAGCAGTTAGCGAATTCTATTGCATGGGGCACAGTATACCACCACAACATTTGAGGAAAACATGGCAAACGAAATCATCCAGACAGAATACGCCGATATCATGCAGAAGTCGTATATCGACTACGCGATGAGTGTCATCATTGCCAGAGCCCTGCCTGATGTCCGGGACGGCCTGAAGCCGGTGCAGAGAAGAACGCTGTACGACATGCATGAGCTGGGGATCCGCTGGGACAAGCCCTACCGCAAGAGCGCCAGGATCGTCGGTGATACGATGGGTAAATACCATCCCCACGGGGATTCTTCGATCTACGGGGCGCTTGTTGTCCTGGCACAGGACTTCAAGATGGGGCAGACCCTGGTGGATGGACACGGGAACTTTGGCTCCATTGAGGGGGATGGCGCCGCTGCCATGCGGTACACGGAGGCGCGTCTGGAGAAGATTACCCAGGAGGCTTTCCTGTCGGATCTGGACAAGAACGTCGTCGACTTCGTCCCGAACTTTGATGAAACCGAAAAGGAGCCGGCTGTTCTGCCCGCGAGGATTCCCAACCTTCTGCTGAACGGATCCGAGGGCATCGCGGTCGGCATGGTGACCTCTATTCCGCCCCATAACCTGGGGGAGGTGGTGGACGCGGTCATCGCCCTGATCCGGAACCGGGACCTGACGGATCAGGACCTCATGAAGTATGTCAAGGGTCCGGATTTCCCCACCGGAGGCATTGTCGTAAACAAGGATGACCTGCTCTCCATCTACCAGACCGGGAGCGGCAAGATCAAGGTTCGTGGGCGTGTGGTCATCGAGGATGTCCCTCGATCTGACCGGAAACGCCTGGTGGTGACCGAGATCCCCTACACGATGATCGGGGCCGGGATCGCGAAGTTCCTCAATGATGTCGCGGCCCTGGCGGACAGCAGGGCCGGATCCGATATCTCGGACATCTCGAACCAGTCCTCCAAGGAGGGAATCCGGATCGTTCTGGAGCTCAGGAAGGGGGCGGACGCTTCCTACATTGAAAAGCTCCTCTACAAGAAGACCAAGCTGGAGGATACCTTTGGCGTCAACATGCTGGCTGTCGCGGACCAGAAGCCGGAGACGCTTTCCCTGAAGAAGATCCTGGACTGCCACATCGACTTCCAGTTTGAGCTCGCCACCAGGAAGTACCAGAGTCTTCTGGACAGCGAACTGGCCAGGAAGGAGATCCAGGAAGGCCTGATCCGGGCTGTCGATGTCATCGATCTGATCATTGAGATTCTGAGGGGCTCCCGTGACCGGAAGATGGCCAAGGACTGCCTTGTTCTGGGCAAGACCGAGGGCATCCGCTTCAAGACAAAGAAGTCCCAGGCGGACGCCGCGAAGCTCCACTTCACGGAGAATCAGGCCACTGCCATTCTGGAGATGCGCCTCTACAAGCTGATCGGGCTGGAACTGGCCGCGCTGGAGGCGGAATATGGGGAGACCCTGAAGAACATCGAGACCTACACAGACATCCTGAACCATTACAGCTCGATGGCACAGGTCATCATCAAGGATCTTCAGCGCTATAAGCGAGAATACGCCAGGGAGCGCCGCACGGAGATCATGAATGCGGAAGCGGTGGTCCTGGAGGAGCGGAAGCTGGAAGCCTTCCCGGCGGTTCTTCTGATGGACCGCTTCGGCTATGCCCGGACGGTGGATGAGTCCGTCTATGAGAAGAACCGGGAGGCCGCGGATGCCGAGAACAGAACCATCGTACACTGCATGAGCGATGACAAACTCTGCATCTACACCGATATCGGCCGTCAGCATATCCTCAAGGTCGAGAGCATTCCCCACGGGAAATTCCGCGACAAGGGCACTCCGATCGACAACCTGTGCAGCTATGACTCAAAGACCGAGAATTTCATTGCGGTCTTCCCCATGAACGAAATCCGGACTGGATCCCTGGCCTTTGTGACCGCCCAGGGCTTCATCAAGATGGTGGAGGGGGCAGAGTTCGACGTCGAGCGGCGTGCTGTCAAGGCGACCAAGCTCTCCGAAGGAGATAAGCTGATCGATGTGCATCTTCTGCTGGACAGGGTGCCTGCTGATGCAGGAGCTTCCCCGGAAAGCCCGGAGGGAACATCGGAGGGCATGAAAGAAAACCGCAGCTCGTCTGTTACCGGAAACGCGGGGCTTGTCCTGGAGACCAGGAACAGCTATCTCCTTCGCATTGCCAAGTCAGAGATCCCAATCGCCCAGAAGAATGCCAAAGGAAATCACGGCATCAAGCTGAGCGCCGGGGATGAGGTCGAGAAGGTTTATTATCTCGAGGAGGGGCGGATCTATCAGACGGAGGTGGCAGGAAAGACCGTCTCCCTGGATCAGCTTCGGGTAGGAAACCGCGGCGGAAGGGGAAGCAGACCCCGGAAGTAAAGGCAGGCGATGACGACTGACGGAACACTGAAATACAGAAACGAAGAAAACCGGAAAACAGCAGCAGACCATATACTATAAGTAGAAAATATAAGTATATATAGGAAGTAATAGAGAAGCAGAAAAAATAAGAAAAAAGGCATAAGATAAAAGTCATAAGAGAAAAGATATAAGAAACAAGATAAATACAGGAACATAATCATAAAAGGGAAAGATAAGAGGGAAAGGCAAAAAGGGAGGCTTCGCCTCCCTTTTTGCTATG
>CADBUA010000456.1 GCA_902797665.1 uncultured Lachnospiraceae bacterium
GAATCATGAGATATACGCTATATGATGAACACTATGACATACTATAATACATTTTGATATATTGTGATGCGATACACCGCATTGCATTATATCGTTTTATATTGAACTGCACTGCATTATATTATAATATGCACTACATGATTTCAGACCAGGCATTCGATGGCATAGTCCAGATAATAATGGAAGGCCCTGGTTGGAAGCAAGGTTCCTGTCTCGTCCCGGATCATCAGATGACGATCTTCAAGTACTTTCAGAAGTCCGATCCGCCGGGAACCGGATGCCGTTACAAAGCATGTGACCAGTTCCCGCTCATTCATTCTCATGCCCTCAAGATAGACTTCCTCAAAAGCTGGATTCTCTGCGCGGAGCATCTGGATGAAATCCTGCCAGAGAAGCCGGAATCCTCCGAAGAACCAGCGAAAAGAATCGATAAAGAAATCCCAGAATTCTCTCATGGTGTTCACCTCCTGACTTGATCATAGCACCAAATGGGCGATCAGGGAAGAAAAATGAAAAATAAACAGGAACAGCAGTTCAAAAAAAGCATCATTTTCACCAAATGTTCATAAGCTGTCTGAATGGTGATAGGCTGTTCAGAGAGCCAAATCATGCTGTGCGCTTCTTTAGCAGCTGCCCTTTGATTCTGATTGTGATATTTTGTGCAATATTTATATATATATCATGATGCTTTTGCCATGGATTCATGCTATCATATATTTTATCTATATATATCTATCCATATATATGTTTATTTATATATTTAGCCATCTATCTATTTATCTATCCAGATGTTTGTCTAGCCATCTTTCCATGCTATACCTATATTTTAATCATTAATACGATATAGCATAACAGGACTCTATAAAAGTATGTCTAAAAACACGCAAGATTTGCAAACCTGCCTTCGGGCAGACTGATGTTTATCAGACAGAATGAGAAAGATTCTCGATGGAGACCTTTGACAAGGTTTTCTGCCTGTGGAATAAATACCCCAGGAGGGTATATGACCCTTCCGGGGTCAGGGGCTTGAAAAGGCCCTGAGACAGAGAGCGAATCTTTTCAGGGATGCGCACTTTTTTTGGTTGATGACTTGATGAAAAGCTGGAGAGACAGGAGGAAATGATGTCAGGAATGCGGGATCAGAGCGGTATGCTCATCATGTTTTTGATGATCATCGTGGTTTACTTTGGTGCTCTTCTGGTGATCGCCGTGAAGAACAGGATCAGGGAATGGAGAAACCGCAGAAAGATTAATAAGGGAAAATGAGGGGACTGCGATAGAGCCTGGCAGACAGAGACAGAGGGAAATCTTCCCAGGGGGGTTCAGTCCCGACAGTTTCTCCCAGAGCTCAAGGCTGGGACAGAAAGAAAGCTCCGGGGAAAACCGGAGCTTTGAGCTTTGAGGTCTGAGATTTTATCCTGCCGGATCCAGATGGATCCGGCAGGATCTTTTTCATTCACCTCGCCTGGCGATTACCCGATCAGGATCTTTTCTTCCGGATAACTTGACGCGCTGTGTACGGTATTGCGGTGACGGCTCAGGGTAACAGCCAGAGTCAGTGGGCCAACGCGGCCCAAAAACATCATGGGGATGAGCAGGGAACGGCTTAATAGGCTGAGGTTCGGGGTGCCGATGGACGAGACGCCCACTGTGCCCAGGGCACTGGCAATCTCAAAAAGGATGTCCGAGAGTGGGAAGCGTCCGTTTTCAATCAGGGCGATCAGAACCGAACCCACCAGAAACATGGTCACGAAAATCGAGGCGATTGCGAGCGCCCGGCCGGTCAATTCCTTGGAAAGACGCCGTTTGCTGATATTTACGTCGTCTTCGTCCAGGATGATGCTCCTCACCAACAGGATGAAGGCCGCAGCTGTCGTGGTCTTCATGCCGCCGCCGGTGGAGGCTGGAGACGCGCCGATGAGCATCATGAGGCAGCTGAAGAGCTTGGAGCCATCCCGGAGGGCATCCTGGTCGACAGAATTAAAGCCCGCGGTACGAAGGGTCACAGACTGAAAGAAGGCGTTCAGAAAACTGGATCCCGCATTCATTTCCCCGAGGGTGCCGGGATTGTTCCACTCTGTCAAAAGGAAAAACAGGGTCCCGAAAACTGTCAGTGCCAGCGTCATGTTCAGAACCAGACGGCTGTGCAGGGTGAGACTGCTCATCTTTTTCGAGCTGAAGAGGATCTCATTGAACTCGATGATGACCAGAAAACCCAGGCCGCCGAGCAGAATCATCGCCGATATGGTCAGGAGCACCAGGGGATCGTGCGCATAGGACGTGAGGCTGGAGAATCCGCCGAAGAGATCAAATCCTGCGTTGCAGAAGGCGCTGATGGCGTGAAAGACGGCATGCCAGAGACCGAGGGGAAAGCCCTCCCGGGGAATGAAGCGGATGGCCAGAAGGACAGCGCCGATAAACTCAATGCCCAGTGCCACCTTCATGAAGTTTATCGCGATGTGCCCGACATGGCTCATGGTCGGGGCGCTTACGGCGTCCCGCATCAGGAGGCGACCCCTCAGAGACAGCCTTCTGCCCAGCGCATGCATGAAAAAGGCAGCAAACATCATAAAGCCCAAGCCTCCCACCTGAATGAGAAACAGCAGCACCCCCTGGCCGAAGGGGGAAAAGGCAGTGCGGGTGTCCACAGCCACAAGCCCTGTGACGCATACGGCGGATGTGGATGTGAACAGGCTGTCAAAAAAGCCCAGGCTCTGTCCAGTCCTGGAGGATCGGGGCAGGGCAAGAAGCACTGTTCCCACAGCGATTATGGTCAGAAAGCCCAGCACCATCAACGCCTCTGGCCGGTCATAGGCAGCAGATTGATTCTTCTTCTTCATAGGGTGTTCTCCATTTTTCCATCTCAGGTACGGACAGCTGATGTCTTGATCCCATCCCGGGCATCCCAGGCTCATGAAGGGAACGGGGAGAAGGCTTTTTCTGCTCAGGCCTTCTACACGTTTGCGTCATTTATCGACAGATTCTCGGCTCGTGGGTATATCACATCAGCGTCACACTCTTTTTGAGCTGATTATACCGGGAACCATTCGAACTTGCCAAGTGTTTCAGCGGTATCTGCCATATCACACCTCTTCTTTCACAGATACTTACGCTTACGGGCATCAAAGCTGGAAATGCTGAAATATCGAGATATCAAGATGATTCCATCAAGTAAAACTGACACGAGGGAAAGGATACGATGTAAACTATTTGGGAGAAGCTCGGAAGCCTTGAATATAGAGGGATTTCCGGGCAGGGGGACGTA
>CADBUA010000457.1 GCA_902797665.1 uncultured Lachnospiraceae bacterium
ATGTTCCGGGGGGACCCCAGCGGAATGAGCACCATGCCGATTCTCACGGACACCGTCCGTCGGCTGAAGATCCCCTGCTATATCGTCGGGGTTGGCGTGCAGCTCGAGCTCGGGGATGATATCCATGAGCACCACCGTTTTGACGAGCCGTCGCGTGAACTGATCCGGGCAGTTCTGGAGAAGTCTCCCATGATTGCCCTTCGGGGAGAGACCACTGGTGAATATGTGGAGCATCTGGGCTTTGTCCCGGAGAAGGACTTTACGGTGACCGGCTGCCCATCCATGTATTACTACGGACCGGTGCTTCCGGAGGTAAAAAAGCTGCATCTCTCGCCAGAATCCAGGGTCAACCTGAACTGCAAGATCACACTGCCGCAGAAGATCCACGACTACATGAACAAGGTCTGTGACGAGATTCCGGACCACTTTTATATTCCACAGAACACCTATGAACTTCGGTTCATGTTTCAGTACAAGATGTTCGCCTTCCGGGGACCCAAAAACGAGGTTCCGATCCCTGCGGGGTATCCGGCCTCCTTTGAGCACCGTCTCTACCAGGAGAATCGGGTCAGGGGCTTTGTCTCACTGAAAGCCTGGATGGACTTCCTCTCCCAGGGAGATCTGAACTTCGGAACCAGGATCCACGGCAACATTACTGCCGTTCTGTCCGGGATTCCGGCCTTCATCGTGGCCCCGGACAGCCGGGTTAACGAGCTGGCCTCATTCCACCATATCGCGCACACGACGATTGAGGAGCTCGATGAGAGCAAGAGCATTTTTGAGCTTCTGGACGGTGTGGACTTTGAGGCTGTTCACCGGGGACATCGGGAGCGTTTTGATCACTACCTGGATTTCCTCCACAAGTGTTCCCTCCCAACCATCTATGATGACGGGACAGTTCCAGAGACCTGCCCCTTTGATCAGAGACTCCGTGAGATTGATTTCCGCGGACCGGTTCTGCCTTTCCCCTACCTGCCGGTGGAGGAACAGATCGATGCCCTGAAGGCCTGGTCCCTGGACGTCGACGACAAGAACGAAAAGATTCTGGCGCTCCGGGAGGAGAAAGCCGCCCTTCGAAAGGAGCACGATCAGCTGAAGGCGGATCGTGACAGACTCCGCAGGGACAAGATCCAGCTTCTCGATGACAAAGAGAGGCTCCGGAAGGTCCGGGATGAAAAGACGGAGAAAATCCTGGCGCTCCGGGAGAAGAACAGAGATCTTAGAAACGAGAGGAATGCCCTGAAAAAGGAGCTCGCCGACTTTAAACGGGAATACCGCGTGGCGCGGGCTTTGAAGCACCCCGTGAAGACCTTGAAAAACATAGTCTCCGGCCGGCAGGGCAAAGGGGGCGGAGAGAACTGACGGAAGGCTTCTGGCAGGACGATGGATGCGGATCTGGGCTTCTGGCATAGTACGAATAAGTGCCTGACATCTCTTAAAAAGAGGCCCGGGATAGACACAAGGACAGAAAACAGGATCAAAACACAGACCGGAACTGAGAAGGAGGGCGGTTGATGGAATACGAAGTCATGACTGAGTCGATGACTGAGCCTCTTCTCACAAACATGGTGACAGAGGAATTCAACAGGTCCGTCAGCAGTATCTGGAACACGATCTTCTCTTCCCGTTTTTTCTACTCAGTGCTCCTTGTTGTGGTCATGTTCGGGCTGTTCAGACTGATCGACCTTGTGATGCTTCCCTTCAAGAAGCGAAGCGGAAGCCCCTTGATTGGTTTTGCCTCGGGGATTCTGAAAGTGATTACCGCTGTGGTCATCCTTCTTCGGATCTGCGGCCTCTACTGGCTTCTGTCCGGCATCACGGAGCAGATTCTGATGTCCTCCTCCCTTCTGGTGGTTGTTCTGGGTTTTGTCTTCCAGGAAGGCCTGACGAACATCGTCCACGGCTTTATCCTCTCGGTCTCCAAGCCCTTCAAGATCGGGGACCGTGTTACCGTCACCATCGATGGAGTGGGGATCACCGGCTACATCCGAATGATGGGTCTTCGGGCTACCACGATCCAGAACATCCTCAACAATGCCTATGTGAGCATACCGAATGCCAAGCTGGACCTGGGCCTGATCCAGAACAACTATACGGGTGCCCAGAGGTCCAGCAGCAGTTTTCTGGACGCCGAGATCACCTATGAGTCGGACCTGGAGCGCGCCATCTGGCTCATGCAGGAGTGCATTGTGAAAAATGTCTATGTCCGGGCGGAACGAAACCGGATCGGAGTAAAGGAACCGCCCCAGGTGCTGGTCCGGGCCTTTGGGGAATCTGGCATCAGCATTCGGGGGACCGTCCTCACCAGGACTGTGGAGGAGAACTTCAGTGCCTGTTCCGAGCTGAGAATTGCCCTGAAGCACGCCTACGACGAGGACGGGACTGTGGAGTTTGCCTATCCCCACATGCAGATCATCGACTCCCGGGAAAAGACGGGGGAGGCGTGAAAGCGGAACACACAGTGGGGAAGATGCATCTTCAAAAAGAAGAAAAAGAAGAGAAAGAAGGGCACCTGGCAAGCCCCGGTGCTGTTCGGAGGGAATGAGATGATTCCAGGCACAAGAGAAAACTTTATGGCATACGGCTGGCGGAATGCCCGGCTTTATTACAAGGGATCCCTCTACCGGACCCTGTATCGGCTGGATCTCGATGAGGAGAAGGATCCCCTCCGCAACGCTCAGACTGGAACCTATACCATCAAGGTGCAGCGTGTGATCACGGAGAACCCGGAAGCCTGGGAGATCTACGAGGAGAAGAAAAAGGGCGTTCCCGCTTATCAGACGGTGCTGACCGTCAAGGGAAAGAATCGCTATTATGTCCGCAAGCTTTTCTTTGTGTCTCCGATCTTCGACGGGAAAACCTTCAAGCAGATCGAAAATGAGCTTCTCTGGGTGAATGAGGAGAAAGCCGCCGAGATCCATCAGCGCTATCGGGATGAGCTTGGGGACATTCCGGTCAGACCGGGCAGGATTTACTGAAGAAGATCCTTTTGCTTTTTCGAAACCCAGAGTGGCACGCTCAGCCTCCTTCAGGAGGGCGTGCTGGCCATTCAGGCTCAGGCATTTGCTCCAACGAAAGCTCTCGCAGGGATCAGCAGATGCTTTCTCAGGTCAGCTGGATACCTGATGATGGGCTGGCATAGACAGATCTCTTTCGCGAAATGGGTGGAGCAGGGTGAGGATTGATGAAGACTGATCCGAATTATACAGAGAGCAGGAAGAACCTGGACCAGAGGTCCTTCCGCAGGCGTCTCTTCCGGGTCATCCGGCCGCCCTATCGGGATGAGCGGATGGATGCCTACGACATCCTGATGCTTGCGGCCACATTGGTCAGCGTTGTGCCGCTGCTGTTTCGGAGGGAGAACCCGGCTTTTCTTCTGATTGACCGGGTGACAGTGTTTCTCTTCATCATCGACTATATCCTCCGCTGGGTGACGGCAGATTATATGCTGCACACAAAGGGCTGGAAGCCCTTTGTCATCTATCCCTTCCGCCCCATGGCTGTCATCGACCTTCTGTCGATTCTGCCCACCATCAGCTCCCTCAGTGGGAGCCTCAGGCTTTTCCGAATCGTCCGCCTTTTCAGGGTACTGCGGATGATGCGGCTCTTCCGGATTTTTCGGGCGGTCCGCTACATGAGAAGTATTCGGATGCTGCGCAGGGTGTTTGTCCGCCAGAAGAATACCATGATCGCCCTCTGCTGGATTGCCCTGCTTTACATCGTCGTTCTGGCTGTGATCATCATCAATGTGGAGCCTCAGACCTTTGACAGCCTTTTTGATGCTCTCTACTGGTCTACGGTCTCCCTGACCACGGTGGGCTACGGGGATCTTTACCCTGTGACGACAGCTGGCCGGGTGGCCGCCATGATCTCCTCGATTTTCGGCATCGCCATCGTCGCGATGCCTGCCGGTGCCATCACGGCCGGTATCATGGATGAGATGAACGATTCGCCTGCGGAGGAAGAGGAGGAGACCAGAGAGACGGCTGCAGCGGCCAAGGCGTCAGACCCTGAGGGCGGGGAGAAAAGAGACATCCCCGGAAAAGAGGACGGTGACCAGGCGGAAAGCGTTCAGATGGGCGCGGGATGGAAAGGCAGAATCCAGATCCGGAATTGTGAGACCATCGCTCAGTATGAGTGCCTGGATTTTATCCGCCTTCATTTCCGCCAGGGGCAGATTGAGTGGACCTTTCTCTCAGATGATACACTGAAAATCCGGGACCGGAACGGGATGACCGCGGAGGTCAGATACCGGGAGGGAAGAGTCTATTTGGAGACAAAAAATGCGCTGCATTAGCAGCGCATTTCTATATGTATCTATGAAAAGACCGGGCTGTCCAGTCGCAGGCGCCTTCATGCATTCGGCCGGGCTGAGGTTCCTACGCCCGCATTGAAAGTTCATCTGCGGCAAATCTGAAGAGCTTTCAAGATACGCATTTCATACGCATTTCACACGCGCGGGGATCAGCGCAGGCTATGGGGCCTGAAGCTTTTAAGCTTCGTTGATCATCGCCAGGGCGCCGTAGATGACGGAGTCATCTCCCAGGGCAGCGTTCTTCAGTTCCACTGTCGGGCGGATGGATGGCATGCAGTAGCGGTCGACCTCGGCCAGGATCTTCTCCAGGAAGATGTCCCCGACTGCCTCGATGACGCCGCCGCCATAGATGAAAATGTCAGGGCTGAAGGTGTTGATCAGGCTGCCGGTGGCGATGGCCAGGTAATGGCAGGCGCGGTCCACAGCCTCACAGGTGACCGTATCATGGTTCGCCAGAGCCTTCTTCAGGGCTTTGCTCTTGAAAACACCGTTCTTGACGGCATCCGCCATCTCACTTTCCCTGCCGCGGGCAGTCTGCTCCCGGATGTAGGCAGAGATGCCCTGTTTGGAGGAGAAGGCCTCCAGGCATCCTCTCTGACCGCAGTTGCAGAGCGGGCCCTCGGGGTCGAGAACCATATGGCCCATCTCAGCAGCCTTGAAGCCGTGCCCCGTGTAGAGCTGATCGTTCAGGATCAGACCACCGCCCATACCGGTTCCGACAAAGAGGCCGACCACATCATGGTAGCCCTTGGCAGCCCCATACTTGTACTCACCCAGGACACCGACGTTGACATCATTGCCGATGAAGAAGGGAACTCCGAACTTCTTTTTCAAAGGCGTCCGGATATCGTAGTTCCGCCAGGGCAGGTTCGGGGAGAAGAGAATGACCCCGGCACTCTGGTCGATGACCCCGGGGGCTCCGGCTGCGATGGCTTCAATCTGGCTGGCCTTCAGACCGGACTCATGGAGGAGCTCCTCCACCACGGAGATGATAACCTCCTCGACATTCTGGGCAGAATCTCCGCCTGCTTTCGTCTTCTTTTTGATCCGGAACGCAATGTTCTCCCTGCTGTCAAAGATCGCCCCGAGGACCTTTGTACCGCCGATATCCAGACAGATTTTGTATTTTTCGCTCATAATGTCCCTCCTCAGAAAAGTCTGGTTTCCCGATTTCTCCCCAGGCTTGTTCGAACTGCCTGCAGGTTGCTTCAACAAGTCTGGCTTTAGTTTATCATACGATCATCATAAGCGCTACTCTGTGAACGGATTGTGATTTCCGATATATTCATAACAAATATGCAGTCGTAATCCCCAGGAAGCATTCCTTATGGTATACTCTTTTCGTAACTGTCCAGTCCGCTTTGCCCCC
>CADBUA010000458.1 GCA_902797665.1 uncultured Lachnospiraceae bacterium
CAGAAACTCATATCTGTATTCCGCATGCCTTCCTATTTGCGTTCGCGTGTGGTCACGACCTCATCGATCAGACCATATGCCTTCGCTTCCTCCGCGGTCATCCAGTGATCCCGCTCCGTATCCCGCTCGATCACTTCCAGACTCTGCCCGCTGTTCTCAGCCAGGTACTGGTTCAGGCGCTTTCTGGTCTCGATGATCTGCTCCGCCTGGATCTTGATATCCGAAGCCTGCCCCTGCGTTCCGCCGGAAGGCTGATGGATCATGATCTCGGAGTTGGGCAGTGCGAAACGCTTGCCCTTGGTACCGCCGGCCAGAAGGAAGGCCCCCATACTGGCCGCCATGCCGATGCAGGTCGTCGACACATCACAGCGGATGTAGCGCATCGTATCAAAGATCGCCCAACCGGCTGAGACAGACCCTCCCGGACTGTTGATATACAGATGGATATCCTTGTTCGGATCCTCAGACTCCAGAAACAGGAGCTCCGCGACGATAATGTTCGCGGAGACATCATTGACCTCTTCGCCGAGAAAGATGATCCGGTCCTTCAGAAGCCTCGAATAGATGTCATAGGAGCGCTCCCCTCTGCTCGTCTGTTCAATGACATAAGGTATCAAACTCATGAATACACTCCTCACACAGCAGAATGGGCGGGAAGAAAAATCGGCAGCTGCCCAGCCCCAGGCGCCTGTAGCGCTCTGGCAGGCCGGGCTGAGGCTCCTGGCCAGACATGAATATCTGCCCGTCCTTTGTTTTTCGCTTTTGAACTGTATGACCTCGCCCGGCGACAAGCGGCCAAAGCGGACTGGACAGTTATGTTTTTTCTGCGCTTTCACGCTCGGCGCAAACCGCGACAGGCTTACTGGGCCATAGCGAAAAAAGACTTCCTTCCCGGATTCTGATTCATCTCTTCACTTCAGGCCTGCTCCGCCGGTGCGGACTCCTCTACCACCGCGTTTTCCACAAGGAAATCCAGCGTCTTCCTCCGGATGAGTCTCTCGCGGATCTGCTCACGGCCGTTTTCACTCAGCTGGCTCTCGAAATTCTCTCTGGACATATGCTGCGCAGAAGCAACTTCCTCAATCTCTTTGTCCACTTCCTCGTCGGATGCCGTGATATTCTCCACAGCGGCGATCTCGCCAAGCACAAGCTCAGCGGAGATATCATACCTTCTCTGCTTCGCAATATCAGCCTTGATCTTGTCGAGGTCCGTACCGATCATCTCTGCGTATTTCTCCGCGGTGATGCCGGAAGCCTGCAGCTGCTGATCCAACTGCTTAATCTGACTCTCCACATAGTGATCGACCATCACATCGGGGATATCGATCTCAGCGTTTAAGACCGCCCCTGCAACAACAGCCATCTGCTTCTGAGTCTCCGCATCACGCTCCTTCGCCTCAAGAATCTTTGCCTTCAGGCTGTCCCGATATTCAGCGATCGAATCAAACTCCGAGACATCCTGCGCGAACTCATCGTTCGCTTCCGGGATCTCCCGAATCTGGATCTGATTCACCTTGCAGGTAAAGACAGCATCCTTGCCCTTCAGCTCCTCCGGGTAATGATCCGGGAGCGTCACATTGACCGTAAACTCCTCGCCGATGCTGTGACCGATGATCTGCTCCTCAAAGCCTGGGACCATGGTTTTCCTGCCGATTTCGACTGTCTGGTTCTCCGCCTTGCCGCCCTCAAAGGGCTCTCCATCGACCTTGCCATCCAGATCAATGTGCACAGTATCGCCTTCCTGAACCGGTCGGTCATCCACATTGATCAGGCGCGAATTCTGCTTCCGCTGGTTCTCGATCTCCTGATTGACTTCTTCCTCCGAAACAGAAAGCTCAATCCTCGGAATCTGCAGCCCCTTGTACTGACCGAGCTTCACCTCCGGGTACATCATCACATCCATGGTGTAGATGAGCGGCTTCCCCAGCTCCGCCTGTACGATCTGCACATTCCCGATCAGGGACACGATGCTGTCCCTGCACTCCTGGGCCGCGTCTTCATAGGTTGCCTCTGCGATGGCCTGGACAGCCTTGCCGATGAAATATCCGATCCCATACAGCCGTTCGATCACATGCCGGGGAGCCCTGCCCCTGCGGAAGCCGTGAACGTTGAGTTTGCGGCTCTCTTCCACAAAAGACCGCTCGTACTGCTTCGCGAAACTGTCCGCGTCCACCTCAACAGTCATCACGCCATTGTTGTCTGCTACTCTCTTTACTGAAACGCTAATGCTCATATCTGGATGCTCCTTACATGTCATTCAACTTGAGACCGGCTGCCGCCCGCCCGAATGCCGTAAAACAGGCATTGGGGCATTATATCACAGGGGATGGGAAATAACCAGAACCATTTTTGGTCCCTTTTACAGCGGAAAGCATTCAGTGCTGCCACTGGATGCCCCTGGCAATCTCCTCCGCCTTCTCTTTTCCTTCCAGGACGGAGAGCAGCGCCAGGCCAAAATCGACCGCGCACCCAGCCCCCTTGCCGGTCACAAAGTGACCTGAAATCTCTGCTGCCTGTCCGGTCACTTCCGCCCCTTCCAGGTACTGTTCATTGCCCGGATAGCAGGTCGCCTTCTGTCCCTTCAGAAGCCCCAGGCTCCCCAGAATCCGCGGGGCGGCGCAGATGGCGCAGACCCAGCTGCCCTTTGCGTCAGCCCTTTTAAGTTCTGCGAGAAGCCGTTCATCCCCCTGAAGGTTCAAAGTCCCGGGCATCCCGCCCGGCAGGATCAGGGCATCTCCGTCGGAGAAATCCGACTCCCCAAAGAGCTGGTCCGCCTGGAAAGCGATCCCATGACTTCCCGTCACCTGAAGATCCTCTGTGATGGAGACCATGACCGTCTCCACGCCGCCCCGGCGAAGAAGATCCACCGTCGTCAGGGCTTCCACCTCCTCACAGCCATTGGCTGTAAATACATATGCCTTGCTCATCTCTCTCTGCCACTCAAAATGTGTTTAAATATACTCAACGCATCGAGAAATTGAAGCCCTCACGGGTACTTCTTACTGCTTCAATGTGTA
>CADBUA010000459.1 GCA_902797665.1 uncultured Lachnospiraceae bacterium
CCCGGATTTTTGCGCTCGCGGAACTAACGGCATAGGAAGATGACGATCGCTCAGCTTTGAAATACAGAAGTGGGAGGAGGAAAGATGAGAGAAAGAAATGGCCTGCCTGCTGGTTTGAAGGTTCTGCCTTTTTTTGTCGCGCTTATTTTTTCCGGGAGTTTTCCTGCGCTGGGGAGTCAGCAGGATTCGGTCCAGTACGTGAGAGGCAGGAGGGTCTCTCTGCCGGAGACAGAGCAGGGACCTTTCCCCATGGATTTCGGATATCCCATTGATCCAGGGGAGTTCTGCGGCGGGTACTGGGAGGAGGATACGGGCATTGCGCTGATCGTGACGAAGGCTTCCGAAGAGTCTTTCAACAGTTTCGGAGAGACCTGGGCTTATGAAGTCTCTTTCTATGAGGCGGACTGGGACAACATCCTCCTTGGGAGAGTCCGGCTTTATCAGGAGGACAACTACGGGATCGCCCTGGATGACTGCGATTCCTCTCCGAACCTGAAATGGAATGAGGAGGAAGGGCTTTTTGAGATTGGAAACAACATCTATGCTCCGTCTGATGAGACTGCCAGACCGCTTCACGGGGTTTACCGCAAGGTTCTGGAGCTCATGCCCCTTGGGACTGTGGAGGAGATTGGGATCGCGCTGGAACTGGGGATTCCTGCCGGAATGACTGTCAGCGTGAAGGAGGAGATTGATTTCGACAACGAGGCGAAGATGTTCACGGACGAGATCGAGTTTCTGAAGAAGGGAGATGTCCTTGCCGCGGCATCCGTCTCCCTGGATACGCTCGAAATCCGGGACAGAGTCCCCTATGAGCGCTGAGAATTCTGAAGCATCTCTTTGACGCATGTCAGGCTGCACCGGGGCGTTTGGAAAACAGAGAGAGGAGGAAACGGCGATCGCTGGATTATATCGGGAGAGTAAAAGGAAAGCCGGGCTGGACACAGATCTGGAAGATCATTTCAGCCTGGATGATGAAGATTCAGAGATAGGGATAGAGAAAGAAAATCACCGGGAAAGCTCAGAACTTCAGTATTCGGATTCTGTAACCCTTTATCTGAAACAGATCAGCCGCTATCCGCTTCTGACCCCGGAGGAGGAGAAAGAGCTGGCCAGGCGGATCGAACAGAACGATGAGGAGGCCAGGCAGGAGATGATCAACGCAAACCTCCGGCTGGTTGTCTCGATTGCAAAAAAGTACCAGAACCGCGGACTCTCTCTTCTGGACCTGATTCAGGAGGGGAACCTTGGACTGCTTCGGGCGGTGGAGAAATTCGACTACCGCAGAGGCTGCAAGTTCTCGACCTACGCGACTCCCTGGATTCTACAGTCTGTCACCCGGGCCATCAATGACCAGGGGAGCAACATCCGAATTCCGATTCACCGCGCGGAGACGATTGCTCAGATCAAAAAGAAGCAGAACGGCCTTCAGGTGAAGCTGGGCAGGGATCCCACTCTGGCAGAATTGGCCGAAGCGTGTGGTCTTCCGGAGGAAAAAGTTCGGGGCCTGCTTCAGAACGACCAGGATCCCATCTCTCTGAATACCAGCGTCGGTGATGATGGAGATTCAACCCTGGCGGATTTCATTGAGGACTCCTCGTCTCTGGGGATTGATGAGCAGGCGATGCTCGGTATCCTCAGGGAAGAACTGGATCGAGGACTTGATACCCTTTCGGAGCGGGAGCGGAAAGTTCTGATTCTCCGCTTTGGACTTGGGGGCAGAAAGCCTATGACCCTGGAGGAGACAGGCCGGGAGGTGAATCTGACGAGGGAACGGATCCGACAGATTGAGATAAAGGCGCTGAAGAATCTGAAAGCTCCTCTTCGGGGCAGGGGATTCCAGGATTTTCTGACCTGACCTGGGCAAAAGGCTGATTCAGGGGATGAGATACGGACGGGAAGGCCAACAGTGCCCACACATCTGGCAAGCGAATGGCTTCCGGTATAAAAGCGCGAACCCAGAAGAATACAGATCCCCTCCGCCATGAAGGGGCTCTGGAGAAACACTGGTCTTCCTGGTTTCCTGCTTGCATAGCGGAAGACTTTTTATAACTGTCCAGTCCGCTTTGGCCGCCTGTCGCCGAGCGAAGCCAAACGTTTCAAAAGAAAAGGCCGGACGCATATAAGAGGGATTTTTCTGAGAGACACGGAAAGAAGCATTGCCACGCAATCCCTGCCTCCGCGTACAGAAATCGAAGCGTATTGCTGTCAGTTTCGAGCGTACAGGGAGACCTGAAGATAGGAAGACCGCATAGATGCCATATAGATGCCATATAAATGGCATATAAATGCCAGGGAGGGAGATTTCTGAGGGTGAGTTCTATTTCTTTGCTATTTCTTTGAGAGGACACTCTGGGAAAACTGGAACCCCCGGGATCCTCCGTCGAGATGTCCTCTCTGGAAGCTGAAGGGAGAAAAAACAGAAAAATTCACGAGCAGCTGTCCGGAGGGAAAGGAGAAAACACAACACCACATGAAAGGAGACACGTACTCCAGGCAGCCTGCTCTGTGAACATGATTATTTTACCACAGTAAAGAGTCGAAGACAAGAAAGCTGCTGAATGCGGATGACATAGGGATGATTCGCAGGGATGATTTGCTGTAAGCGCTTCATAAGTCCGCATTCTAAGCCGCTTCGCTTCGTCCTGCGCTTTCTCTGCAAAGGACAATTCAGGCGTATTTGTGCTCCTATGGGGCACTTTTGCTGAAGACGCGGCAGATCGAAGATCTGACCGGGCAGGGTTCTGGCGCCCCGGCAGCTGGCAGGCGGCTTCCTGATCTCTGCCGCCCCAGCGTTTGGCAAAGCGAATGGCAGCAGCTATAGCTTCAACGATTTGTAGCTCCAGGCGCAGGCTCCTGCAGGCATTTATGCCGGGCTGAGGCGAATGCGCCCGCATTGAAGGCGCGCCCGGCCTTTGCCTTTGTTTTTGAACTGCATTCCCTCGCCTGGCGCAAGATGCCAAAGCGGACAGGACAGTGACAACGATTTCTGGAAGAGGCGGAGGTTGAATGAGACCTGCCGGAAGGCCTTTCTGCTGCTCCTTGGTCTGGGAAACTGATCTTTTCTTACTTTTTCCTTAGAGTTTTCCTTTTTTCAGCCAGTCAAAGCCTGCTGCGTAAACATTTTGACTGGTAACAGGCCTTATATAGAAAGCGAAATGGCGATCCAAATCTTGTCATGACGCCCGATGAGCGGTACAATGCAGGCTGAATGGTTATGTTTTCAGCGGGATAGAAGAGCAGAGATGAGCATGGACAGGCATGGATCAAACAGAGCCGTGAAAATGTGAGATGGTTTGCCCGGCTCTCTGAGAACATAACAGATTTACCCTGAGTATGCTGCCGGCGATCTGCCTTGAAGGGCCCGCAGCTTTGGGTAAAAACAGATGGGAGAGGAGAACCATTATGAGAATGAAAAAGAAGATTTGGGTCTCATTTTTGATCGGAATTTTTGCGTTTATGCTTCTTCCGGCGATTTCAGTCCGGAACCAGGCGCAGGCATCCACGGCCACGAATATCAACAAGCTGATCCGTGCCGTAAGAAAAGCCAACTCCAGCGGCAAGGTGACCCTTAAGTCTGAAAAGGCAGAGTGCAGCATCTCTCTGCTGTCATCCAGCAAGATCCGGTTCCGGGTCCAGATTAAGACGGATAATACCATCGCGATTGCCCAGATGGTGTTTTCGAAGAATTCGAAGTATGTGACTCCTGTCACCGTGATTGCTGTGGACCGGGATAAAGATGGCAAATATGATTCGAGAATCTACTTTACAAAGAAGGTCAAGATTTCCAAGATTGTAAAAGGGAAGCTCATCGGCCTTCAGTATTATCAGAAAGCCTCCACGGTGAAGGACTCCACCGGAACGGCGCAGCGCCTTTCAGAGACCGTCTTCTCTGGCGGCATGGCGCTTTGGAATGTGATGATCTATAAGCTGGCAGGCGTTCACTTTAAACAAATCGGGTTTACGAAGTATCTGTGATGCGGGTCGGCAGGATGGCGGCGGTTTGACTGGAAAAGAGACGGAGAAAAGGATGCAGAGTGCTCTGCATCCTTTTTTATTTCATTATATTTTATATCTTTTCTATACCTACATTTATACAATCGTATATTTATATATCTATATTACCATATAAGCATATAAACATATGCGCATATACTCATATATTTCTGCGTCTGCGTCTATGCCTATATCCATATCAATATTTATATACATGTTATATATATTCTATCTTGTCCTGCTGCCTTCTCCTTTTATCTCTCCCTGCGTTTATGCCGGAATTGCAGCTGTCAAGTCCGAAGCGCATTTCGGCATTCGGCCGGGCTGAGACTCCTCCCCCCACATGAGATCAGCGCCCGTCCCTTGTTTTGTTCTGTGTTTTCTCGCTCAGCGCAAGGTGATCAAAGCTAACTGAGAAGTTATAAGTAATTTATCGATCAGTAAAATATCAATGAAAATTAGCTTTTTAGCTATTGATTGAGCAAAGA
>CADBUA010000460.1 GCA_902797665.1 uncultured Lachnospiraceae bacterium
CTCCACTGAACTGAGACATCGGAAGCTCCGGCCTGATAGGCCTCCAGAACGCACATCTCCACAAAGGCGGCATCTCTGACGGAAGCTTTCACCACCAGAGGCTGGCCTTTCTGGACATTGACGCCGCTTCTCACCGCCAGGGCGGCATACTTCCTCAGAATTCTTTCCTCCACAGTCACTCCGCCTCCTCTGCCACCGGTTCCAGAAACTCATTCAGCATCTGGACTGTGATGTCCACGTCTTCCGGGCCGTACCCGTGCACAATCATGGCCTCCTCCAGGCTCTCACCCGCCGCGGCCATGCAGCCGATGCAGTGCATGCCCATCCGGGTCAGGATTCCAGCGATGTTCGGATCCTGCTGAAGCAGGTCCTCGATCAGCATTTCCTTCGTCACTTTGACGCTCATTTCACGATCTCCTTCCAAGTTCCTTCTGTATTTCCAGAGCGGCCTGGCTCTCACGGAACTTCCTCCCACTCATCCATAAGCCCCTCTCCCGGGCGGTGAAGTCAAAGCTTTCCATGAGAAGAGGCGGCCTGCCAAAGAATGCGCTGAGTATACCATGGCCCCTGCCTTTGCTCAAATTGAATATGTTCCCTTCCATCGAGCCTCCGCCTGAGAACAAAAAGCCGCCCCCGCGGATTCCCCGCGGGGACGGCTTTATCCTCTTTCCTTCAAGTTCTGACAGAGGCCTCGGTATCAGCTTTTTATTTATTGGTCTATATGCGTATATATCTATGCATCTATATCTATATAGATACAAATGTATTTGCTTGTCTACCTGCCTGTCATTATTCTTATCTGCCTGCTTATCAATTGATGATTGCTATTTATCAATGATCCATCATGCTCTATGATGTCCTGTGTTCTTTATAGCGGGAACCATTCAAATCTGCCAGGTGTTTCACCGGTATATGCCCGCTTTCGCCAGTTTTGTCGCAGATTCCAGCGTTCGCGGGTACATCACACAGATAGAAAGAGCGTCCCTGCTCCGAGGGGGTGGAAAAGTCAGGCGTTCCCCACGTCAGCTTCTTCCTTCGCCTTTGTCAGGTCTTCAATCCGGAAAACGCATTCCCCCATCTGGTACACATTTCCGCGGTATTTCGTGAGCTTCCACATATGCGGCGCGATCCCAAGTTCATTGTCCTGACTGTGATGATGCGCCTCCGGAATCCTTGTCTTTTTAAAAATCTCCACCGCCATCCTGACGGCTGACTCCCCCTCGAACAGTTCATAGAGGACCGTCTTGGTCAGAAAACCCGTTCCACCCCCGAGAAAAACATGGTTCTGCTGAATCGGGGCTTTCTCCCAGAACTTCCTCACGAAGCGCTTGCTGTACTCCTCTGAGAACTTTTGAACCGCTTCCTGGATCTGCTCCGCGTTCACCCGGCTTCTCTGCCGGTTGATGGTCAGAGAGAAGGTGATACGGGTCCTTGGCTTGATGCACTCCCGGAGAATCGGCAAAGCCTTCCCCGTGTTGAGCGGCCGCTGATTCACATGATGGTCCAGCTTCTGGCAGAGAACCAGGTCATTGGTGGACAGCGGTGCGCTGTCCGAGACAATGATGCCGCTCATCCAGTCGTTGACTGAATCCGAAGGGCTGTTCTCATTCAGGTTCAGCGTCCGGAAGTAGCCCGACTCAATCCGGTCAATCTCCCTCTGGAGGACGTTTCTGCCGCTTTTGGCTGCCCGGAGGCTTTTCTCCATCTGGTCCCGCTCCTCTGTGTAGTCGCTTTTGAGAATCTCATCCGCCAGGAGGATGGTCCGGAGCATCCCCTTCAGGCTGCTGCCCGGCACATAGGGAAGCCCATAAGGATCCTTGATGCAGGAGAGAACATTCATGTTTTTTCCCTTCTCCACCTGCACATCACTCTTGGCCAGCTGATAGCGGATCGTGGGCGTCACCATCTTCATATTGATCTTTGCGTCGATCAGCCACTTTCCCAGCTCCCGCCTGTCGGAGGAATCCAGAAGATAGTCCTCAAAGGCCTGGTCTTTCCCGCTGTTTTTCAGCACTTGGTAGAGCTTCTCCGGATCGACGATCGCGATGCTGTCCGCCCCTCTGGAGATGTACTCTTTCTTGTTGTATTCCTTCCCGTTCCCGATGAAAACCGGTCCCACGGTCTCAAGCGTGACGCGGCACGGCGTGAGATAATCCTTCATAGTTCTCCTTTTGCCCCGGGAAATACTGCCGGGGAGGTTCTGATCTATATCCCAAATCGAAAATCGAAGCCGAAGCTCTCACAGGGCCTGCCCTGATGGAGCCGGATCAGCCCTCATCCGATCAGGCCTTCTGACCATCTCAGTCCAGGGTCAGAAACAGCGGAACTTCAAATCGGTAGACTGGGTGCGGAGCGCCGGGTGCGATATCGTAGACATCGCCGGCAAAAGGCGTCCGGAAAACACTCCCGGCATCAAAGACATAGAGATCACGCCTCTGATAGCTCTTTCTATTCTCCCAGACCGGAAAAGCACCTCTCCGGATCAGTCTGTAGGAGGCGTCCCTGAGCGCTCCACTAAGCTCCTCCTCCCGGGGGAGCGCCGCTGAGAGCAGCATTCTGGGCCTGCCATCCAGCTTCGGACTCTCCAGATGATCCCGAAGCTTAGGCGGCAGTGAAACCACCTTCAAAGAGAAGTTTCCCAGCGTGGACCGCCTCCCACCGATGCCTGCGTAGCAGAGTCCCTCAAGAAGGTCCATCAGCCGCATGCTGATATCCTCATTGCCGCACCCGAGAAGAAAGTAAAGACCGTTTCCTTCGCGGAAGGTAAAGGTCCGGACATAGACCCTGTTCTCCCCACCCCGGTGAGGATGCTGCGTTTCTGTCCCAAAACAGCCAAGCTTCGACAGCCCCATCCCCTCATCCTCCAGCGGGTAGGTTCCGGAGAGATATCGGTCCAGAAGGCTGAGCGGAATATAAGATCGCTTCAGGAGATACTCCAGGGCCTCCCGGCTGGACTGTTTTTTCCCCGTCTCGTAGATCTCGCAGGGGCGCGGGAGATACAAAAGCTCCCCAATGTAAGGAAAGGCGTCCGAGATCAGCAGATCCCCCTCCCTGGCCGCTGTCAGCAGGGCTTCCGCTTCCGCCTCCTGTGACTGAAGCGCCTCCAGAAACAGAGCGGAGAACAGGGTATCCGCATGGAAGAAGAAGTCTGAAGTCTCCAGGGAACTTCTTCCGAAGTGAACCTTTGAGTGAAACTCCAACTTGTATAAGCTATATTCCATATCCCCCTCACTGTGCCAGGATCTCATCGATCTCCTTCATGATCTCTTCGCTGACGGACCCAACGACCGTCTCAGCCTTTATATCGTGGAAGGAGACTTTTCCATAGCCCCTGGAGCCGCTCCCGCCGAGATAATCATAGGTCAGAAGCTTGATCCCCTGGGCCAGGGTACGGAAGTCTTCGCTGATGTCCTGCTCTTCCCCGCACTCATAGATCAGGTCCAGGTTGAAAACGGACCCGCGCACAACGCGCTCGATCTGCCTGGGGTTCGCCACACCCGTGGCGCGGTTAATGCTGTTCTCAAACTTGGCCTCGGTCAGGCTGGCCAGGCCGTTCTGGCGCAGCTTTTCCGCGTTGGCCAGAACCATGTCGGAGAAAAGGAGTTTCCCCCGAATCGGCTTGTCCTTGCCGGCCGACCCGAACAGACGGATGATCCGCGGATGGTCAGCTTCCGGAGAGGAGGCGATGTTCTCGTTGTACGCTCGCGCAAGCAGCGCCCGCAATTTCCCCTTCAGAGAGCTTCCCGGGATCATCGGCAGACCGGTCCTCTTATCCCGGACCACAGGAGAATCGATGGCCCCAATCGCCGCGAAAGCATCACTCCCACCGATGTGCAGCCCCGTCTCCACCTGAAGATGGCCTGTTATCTGAATTTTTGCGTACATATGATCTTGGGCCCTCCTTACTTATCGTTGCCTATGTATTTGCGGAACGCCACCAAAGCTTCCATGTAGCGGCTGAAGAGAATATAGTCCTTCCTGGAGTTTTTGGCGCTTTTCAGCTTGGGGATCAGGTCCGCTGTTTCAACTAAGTCCTTGACCTCCGGTGTCCTGCCGCTCTCGTAGATGAAGTGCACCCGAAGATACTCAATCCGGGAGGCAGTATCAGGATCCAGTGTCTCTGACATGTGCTCCATGATATCGTTGTAGATATCCGCGGTCATCGCGAGCAGGTTCCGGATCTGGGTCGTCGTCACGATCTTCGCTTTGTTTCCGCGGCTGTCCTTTCTCTCCGAGAGGATCTTGATCACCTTCTCCGCTGAATCCACGTAGTTGTCGTCCGTGAGCGCAGGGGCTTTCCAGGAAGGCTTCTCTTCCTTCCTCTCCCCGCTCACCTGAGCGCGCCTCTGCCCGGAGCTCTGCC
>CADBUA010000461.1 GCA_902797665.1 uncultured Lachnospiraceae bacterium
AGTTCCTCCCGCTCTCTTTCCGCCCGCTTCTCCTCAGATCTCTACTGATCCAGCTGGTAACCGTCAGGGTTCATTCTGAATTCGACATTGGAGAGGAATTCCGCGTTATAGACTTCATAGTCGTTCAGGATGTCCGCCGGGAAGGCCTCCCCGGGGATACTTCCATTGTACCAGGATTTGCCGGCGAAGTAGGCGGAGAGTTCAGGCGACTGAAAGAGCCGTCCATGCCGCGCGTAGATCTCATTTTTCGCATAGTTCACCTCCCGGATCGACAGAGACGCTACGTCCTCCTCGGTCAGATAGCTGGAATCGCTGTCCGGGAAAATGTATTCCGAGCTGGTCACCCGGCCCTCCTCCGCCAGCTGTTCCACGTTGATGGTATCCGGACTCACGCTGTAGAAGGAAAGATCCGTGATGCAGGTATCATCCCATTGACTGCCGCTGTAGCTCCCATCGATCGTGACTCTGACCTCGGAGGCCTTCGGCGGATTGTCAAATCTCAGAATAAACTCCCGCTCCTCGTCCGGGAAATGAAAGAGATAGTCCTGCCCGTTGATGCTGAAGGAAAGCCGGCTCGGGCGGTTGTTCACGTAGAAGCCGTCCGCTCCCCACTTGCCAAGGAGAAGCTTCACATAGTTGATCTGATACTCCCCGTCGAAGGTCAGCTGAATGTACTCTCCCTTTCCATCTCCTTCCACGCCCTCCTGCCAGGAGGTCTCGGGATCTCCGTCCACGGCCTGCCAGGCGGTGAAGCTGGCAGCGGTGGACGTCTGGACACAGCTGCTGTTGAAGGCGTCCCTGATGGTGATCCTTCCAAAGCGGCTCAGATCCGCCCCTGCCTCTTCCGTGAGCCCCTGGTTCTCGATCTCTGCTTCAGGGCCCGCTTCAGGTCCGCCCCCATCCTCCAGGACGGTCCAGCTGTCAGATGCCGGGGGCTCGTCCGCTGAGGCATCGGCATCAGGATCCTGCTCCTGGCTCTGCCCCTTATCCTGATCTTGCTCCGGAGACAGGTTCTCCCCGTCGGGAACTCTCTCCAAAGGCCCCGCTGAAGGATCTATTGCCGCATCCTCCGGCGCTTTCTGATCTGAGTCTGAGCCCAGAATCTTTTTCTGAAGGCTCTCAAGGTAGCTGACCGGGCTGCTGGCGGATCCTTCGGACATTTCACTCCTCCCGGAGACAGACCCGCCGTAAAGGGCGGCCGCTTCCTCAGCGCCATAGACAAGCCGGGAGAAGCTGCTCTCCCTCAGGAAGAGGAGGCTTACCACTGTCAGGACGGCCATCCCCCTCCGAAGACGGATGCCCGATCTCGTCACCGGATTCCGCAGCTCGATTTTCTTCTGCTCCTGCCCCGCCTTGATCACCTTCCGAAAGTCATAAGTCTGAAAGACGACTTCCTTCAGGTTTCCGGCCATGTACTGGCTCATCTGCGCTTCAAACTGATCGAGGACCGAGGGAATCTCATCGCTGAGCACTTTTTCCGCCCTCTGCTTTTTCCGCTCCAAAGCCGCCGCCCCACCTCCATTCTTTCTGCTCCGGACAAAGGTCCGAAGCACACTGAAGAGGAGAAATATCCCAAGGATGGCACCTATAAAGGATATGAGACAGACCAGCGCATACTCCGTCCCGTACTCCATGGACCTGACAGCCGTCAGGATCCTGCCTGGGGCAAACCCTGCTGCCTGAATCAGGTTGAAGAAAGGGATGGGGCTGGCCGCGGAAAGCTGCCGATAAGCGGAAAACAGGAAAGCCGCGAGAAAGAGGAGGCTCCAGAAGATAAACTTCCATCCTTTTGAGGCCATTCTCCTGGCCAGAAGCAGCTTGTCCGTACTGCCGTCTCCGCTGCTTACCCCCTTCTTCAGGTTCCCCAGCTGACGCTCAAAGCTCTGTTTTTTCTCTGAAAAGGCACTGAGGGCTTCATTGACCTCCCGGCCTTCATGCACCCGGGCAAACGCAGCCGGCACCGGCTCTCCGCCGATGGAGAGTAAGTAATCCCCGAAGTGGTCAGACGACAGCGCAGATGCCTTCTTCTCCCCCTCGAGCAGGATATGCGCTTCATAGGGGTTATTCTGAAACTGGGAAAGCAGGGACTTGTACAGATCCTCAATCCTGTCCCGGTTCTTCGCAGGGCTCCCCATGAGCGTCCGCATCTCCGTCAGCTCTTTTCTTCCCCCCAGCCCCTGATAATGGGATTCATGGTTCAGGAACCAGCGGATATGGTTCATGGAATCGAGCGCATCCCGGATCTGATTGGACCGCTCCGTCTCATAGGGGATCTTTCCACCCTGGGAGTAGTCCGGCCGGATCCTGATCTCCAGATTGAAGGAGCGGCCCAGGTTCTCGATGAGCTCAATCGCCTCCTCCATCTCCGCTCCCTGGCGGACAAGGATCTCCTCCGCCCTCTTCCCTCTCTCGGTCAGAATCTTCTCATTGAGATTCCCGGAGAACAGCATCTCCGGAAGACGGTTCCTGAGTGCGAGGGCAAAGAGATCGTACTCCCGGTCCATCCGCGGAGCCATGTCAGCAAAACAGCCCAGCGCCCGGCGGGGTTCCAGATAGATCTCACTACCGTAGATCCGAACCATTGTCTCATAGACGAGATGGAGATCCTGCCGGCTATCCACCTGTGGTATATTCGGCATGATCAGAACCCTCCGCCACTGACATCCAGTTTGTCTCTTGTCTCTGTTCCCGCGGATCTCCCGCACCACTTACAGCAAGTGATGCTTTCCCCGTGGTAGCAGCTGATCTTTCCACAGCCGCTGCACACAAAAAAGCCACTGCCTTTGCAATAGGGGCAGCCCGGATACTCCTCCGTGGCCAGAAAGCTGCCGTGAATCTCAACCTTGTCGAATCCCTCCCGCTCCGCCATCTCCTGCCTGACCGGGAAGGCCCAGGTGCGAATCCAGTCCCCTTCCTTCTCCTCTATGCGCATGCCATAGGTCTCTCTCTCATTGCTGCATCTTGCCAGGATTACGTTCGCCTTAACTCGCATCTTCTCCCTCTCTCAATCCCCATCCCTTGGCACGCCTGTCTCAAAAAAAGCGGGATCCGGCGCTTCAGCGTCCGGAGCTGCCCCATCCATTCTCCCTGCGGGAGATGTCTCCCCGATCTTCCAGGATTCAGGAGCCGTCCCGGGATCTCTTCCCGGATCAGTCCGGAAGTCCTCTTCCATGCGCCCTTCCGGCTCCCCTTCTGCGTCACCTTCATCAGGCAGAAGGATCGGATCAGCGGAGCCTGAATCTATGGGGCTGCCATCGCTCTCCCGAAGGTCCTGAAGCGTGATTCCGCCTGCATTCTCTTTCGGCAGGGTCATCTCCAGATCCTGATCCTGATCAAAAATCTTTTCAGTTCCTCTGGCTCCATCTCCCCCGCCTTCCCCGAAGGATATTTCCTTTCTCTCCTGGCTTTTTTCAGCCTGTCTGGCCTCCAGATAAAGGAGCCTCCGCTTCCAGTCAGCGCGGTCCTGGCTCATGCGGGCGACACTGGAATCGATCTCTTCGATCATCCGCTGCGCTTTCCACTTCTCCTCCTCGAGCTCTTCCATCTCCAGCCTGCGCTGCCGCTCTTCTTCCGCTTTCCTGGCCCGCTCGAGCTCCTCCGCTCTCCTTCTGCGCTCAGACAGGGCTGCTTCCTCCCGGATTCTTTTTTCCTCCTGATTCTGGTGAATCTGATCCAAAAGCATCTCTCTTTTTCCGGCCAGCAGTTCCGGATCGAAGATCACAGCGACGGAGATATCATCCCCGCTGCCGGAATGGGTTCGCTTCATCAGGTTCTTTTCCAGGCTGACCTGACATCTCTCCGGATTTTGCAGCATGGTCGCCAGAAGCACATGATAGTCCAGGAAATCCTTCTCCGTGTCAAAGGATTTGATCAGGCCGTCCGTCGATACGCACATGGCCAGCGGCTTCTCCTCCAGATAGTAGGAGACAAAAGAGGAAATCGCATCCCTGGAGCAGAGGGACGAGGTGTAATTCGCGTGGCTGTTGGGATCCTCGATGGGGATCGTGACGCTTCCATCCTGGGAAACCACCGCAAAGCCCCCATCTCCGACCAGAAAGCCGTACTGAAAATCCTCCGCGGCAACCGCGGCCAGGACAGTGCTCCCATAGAAGGAGTAGAAGTTGTTTTCATCCCCCCGGGCTTTTGCCAAAGCTTCCCGCTCCGCGTCTGACAGGGGATTGGCGTCATTGTAGTCTTCGATCTTCTCTGTCCAGGCAGCCATGAACTTCTCTGCCATGTGCCCAAGGATGTAGGAGCTGTTTTTTCGGATTTCCCGGCTGAACCTTTCATAGTCCTCCATGTATGCATCCACCACTTCGATGGCGCACTCCACCGCAATCCTGGATCCCACCTCGCTCCGGATGTATTTGGCTCCGCCATGGCCGTCGGCACACGCTGCGACTCCATAGTGTTCCCCTGCCTTGAAGGCGGCAGCATCCTGACAGATCTTGCTGCGTTCGATATGATCTGCTCCCTGGACCACACTCTTTAATCCTTGAAACATCTCTGCGCGCTCCTTCTCACCAGCCCGACTCGTAAAACCCCTCAAGTTCCGATGGATCAGACGCCATGATGTCCTCCTTGATTCCTTTCAGGGCCTCCTTCATCGCCTCCTGCTTTGTCCCCTCCACATCCTTCTCCGTCAGCTCCCTGCTGCTGCTGGTCACGGGAGAACTGCTGCTCCCGATCTGGGAGGAAGTGACTGAGATGGCCCGGACCAGGGCTTTCATCTGGGCGATGCTGCCTGCCTGAACCACAAACTCCGGATCTCCGGTGAACTCCTTCAGCACATCGAGGTCGACTCCGCTCCCCAAAGCCAGCGCAATCTTGATTCCATGTTTAAACCAGTTGTTCCTGCTGAGGCTCTCCAGTCCGGCTTTGTAATTGTCCGTCGGGAACCCATCCGTCAGCAGAAATACCACCGGGGCATAAGACAGAGACGGAGCCTGGAGAAACGACTTTCTCGACATCTTTCGGCTAAGCTCTGTCAGGGCCGCGCCCAGGTCTGTCACCCCGTCCGCCTCCAGATCCTTCCAGTTCTGATACTCCTCCAGAAGCATCGGCTCAGAGGTGATCCACTCAAAACCAGAGCTGAAAGCCAGGACAGCGACACTGATGCGGGTCTCCGACCCGCCGATCCCCACAAGGTCGGGCAGCACATCCCGCATGACTGCGTTCAGGGATCTGATCTTCTCTCCCTGCATGCTCGTAGAGACATCCACGACAAAGAAAAAAACCATGCTCTTCTTCGCGGGAGGCAGAGCGTCTAAAGGATCATCCTGCTCTGCGTCAACCTGCTCACAAAAATCCTCAAACGCGATCTCCTCAAAATCCAGGTTCATTTCATCCGTCATCTGATCCATTCCTTACCTGATCGCTTTCCCTCTCTGTAACTGTCCAGTCGCAAGCGCCTGAAGGGACAGATATACAATGGGGCGGGCACAGGCTCTGTCGCTCAGTGAGCTCCATGATATCTGCGCCCAGCCTTTCCCAGCCTTTTGGTCCTTCATTGTTCTGTATTCGCGCGCTCAGCGCAGCGTGCACAAAGCTGACTGGACAGTTCCAACTCCTTTGCATTGACAAACACAATAGATATCCATAAAAGAAATACGCACCGCAAAGATGATCATGCCATATGTTTTACGATAGATTAATCGATTATGTATTAAACTATATGGTATAATGTAATTTTTATCTATTCTATACTAGTCTACTCTACCCTGCTCTGTTTTGCTTTGCTCTGCGTCGCTCTATTCTGTTCTACTTTATTTTATTCCATTACTGGCTCTTTATGCTAGTCAATGTATTTGTTTTTGTATTCATTGCTGTATATAAAATATTTATCATCTTATTACATGTGATATACGGTTTTTGCCGATGCCTTTTAAGTTCCTGTTCCTGTTTCTGTTTCTGTTTCTGTTTCTCTTTCTGTATTCTGTTTCTGTTTCAGTTTATTAAATTCTTGCCAGACTTTGTCTCTGCCCCATCCTTACTCCCCTGTCCCCTGCCCCTTGATGAAAGCCAGGATCTTCTTTTCTGCCGTCAGGATCTCAGAGCTTTTGCAGAGAA
>CADBUA010000462.1 GCA_902797665.1 uncultured Lachnospiraceae bacterium
ATCTTGGACCAGATATAAATATCGCTTTTCTATAATAACGATCCCTGCTAAAATAGGGCTATCAAAAACTTATTCAGACAAGGAGGAAAAAGATGGCCTAAGAGGTAAGCAGAAGATCTTTCCTGAAAAGCTCCGCAGCGCTTGGCGCGTTAGCTGCCATCAGCGGATTCAGTGGAAGCTCGGCCCTGGCATCGTCCACTGAGGCGGAAGGCGGTAAGTTTACACCTGGTACTTATTCCAGCACACAGAAAGGAATCGCCAGCGATGTCACGGTCACAATGACCTTCGATGAGAACAGCATCACGGACGTTCAGATCGATGCGGCCGGCGAGACTCCGGATCTTGGAGGCAAGGCAGCGGAGAAGCTGAAGGAAGCTCTGATTGCGAATCAGAGTGCAGATGTGGACGCGATCACTGGCGCTACCGTCACCTCGGACGCGATCCGGAAGGCCGCCGCAGACTGTATCACACAGGCTTCCGGGACGGTCTACGTGTTGGAGGGAGGAAGCAGCGATCAGAAGAATGCCTCTGACTGGCTCGGGGACGCGCCGGAGATCAGTGAGGATGAGATCACAGAGACCCTGGATACAGAAGTCTTGGTGGTTGGTTGTGGGACTGGCGGATGGATCACTGCCATGACAGCCGCTGAGGAAGGTGCCAAGGTTCTGGTAGTGGAAAAAGGCGAGAATCCCACAGGCATCCGTGAGGATATTGGTGCCATCGACTCAAAGATTCAGTTGGCGGGCTATGAACAGTTCCCGGAGATGAAGATTGACAGGATGGAAGCCCTGCAGGAGATCGTCCGCTATGCCAGCGGCTATGTCGACAGTGATCTGGTTAAGGTCTGGATTGAGAATTCAGCTGAGATGGTGGACTGGCTGACAGAGCTCATGGAGAAGACCGGAAACTGGAGGATGGAATGGGAAGGCGGTATCGGCAATCAGGATGATCCAGGACGTGACAAGGCCTATGCCACCGGGCATTCCCCGCAGAGGACTGAAAACGCAGGACCCGATGTCACGACCAACAGCACCTTCCAGGCTCACTGCGATGAACTTGGGGTGGAGTGGAAGCTGTCCACGGCCCTGGTCAGACTGATCCAGGATGATTCTGGAAAAGTGACCGGCATCATCGCCCAGGATCAGAACGATGAGCACTATGTCCGGATCAACGCCTCCAAGGGTGTGATCCTTGCTACCGGCGGCTATGCCAGCAACACGGAGATGATGCTTGCCCTGCAGCCGATGACCATGAAGATGAAGGTCAACATCCCCATCGGCTCCAAGGGGGATGGATCCGGCATCAAGGCGATGCTGTGGGCAGGCGCGGAGATGGATCCCTGCCATGCTTCGATGATGTTCAACCGTGCTTCCTGCCTTCCGACAGAGACCGCGGGCTACGAGACCACAGGCAAATGGTTCTGGTTCGGCGAGCAGCCCTTCCTGAAGGTCAACCTGAAGGGAGAGCGTTTCTGCAACGAGTCAGGCCCCTATGAGTTCATGCTGCACAGCATGTATATGCAGCCCTACCATACATACTGTGATATCTTTGATGCCAACAACAAGGAATACTGCGAGAAGTTTGATGAAGTCGGCTGCTGCCGCCTGTTCAAGTTTGACAATGGAGCGATCAGCAACCGGGACTATGATTCCTGCTGGGCTTCCATGGTTGAAGGAGACGAGAGCATGCTGGCTCAGGGATACCTGCTGCAGGCGGATACCCTGGAGGAACTTGCCGAGAAGCTGGACATCCCGGCGGAGGCGTTTGTCAAGACAGTGGAGCGCTACAATGAGCTCTGCGAAAAGGGCGTTGACGAGGATTACGGCAAGGAATCGCACCGGATGACCCCGGTGGATACAGCTCCCTTCTATGGTGTCCGCACCTGTGCCTGGCATCTGACAACCCTGGATGGCTGCCGGATCAACACGGACATGCAGGTTCTCCGGGAAGATGGCACTCCGATCGAGGGCCTCTACGCGACGGGAGACTGCACCGGCGGGTTCTTCGCGAACAACTACCCGAACCTCTTCACCGGTCTTGCCTGCGGCCGTACCATGACCTTCGGACGGAGAGCGGCAAAGATCGTTGCATCTCTGTAAAGAGGAAAGAGCTCCTGGACCTTTTGAGACTGCGATTCCGTGCAGGGGGCATTTATACTCGTGTGCAGGAGGATTTGTCTTCTATACCGGGAACCATTCGCATCTGCCAGGTGCTTCATCGGTATATGCCCGCTCGCGCCAGTTTTGTCGCATATTCTCGCGCCTGCGGGTATAATGTCTTACCATTTCCTCTGAATATCTATTTGAGTTCTTTCTGACCACGTCCTCCGGACAGCGGAATTGAACCCGATCAAAGGAAAGAGGTTAATTCATCGTAACTGTCCAGTCCGATTTGGCCGCTTGCCGCCGAGTGAGGTCATACAGTTCAAAAGCAATTCTTCCTGCTTGAGAAGCATTATTCTTTTCCCCTTTGGTGGAACAAAACGGAGCTCGCAAGGGCTCCGTTTTCTTATTCGAGGCTTAAAACTATTGTGCTCTTAGCTTCAGCCCTTATATGTATGGGGGTTGTCAATTCAGCAATCAAAAAGAGCTTCGTCAGATTCCGAAGCTCTTCGTGTAGAAAAAAGCAGCTTTCTGGCCTATCACGCGCTCAGGAATCCGGATTTTTACAGGGGGAGAAGGGCTTCTGCCATGAGACAATAGATCTCCGCTGCCTGATAGATTTCCTCCAGCGCGCAGTGCTCATCGATGGTGTGGGCGATCTCCTCCCGGGAAGGCCCCATGCCCAGGGTGGGGATTCCCCGTTCTCCAGCATAGTGGCTGCCGTTGGTGCAGAAGCTGTACTTGCTGATTGCTGGGTGAAAGCCGTGCTGAGAGAGCGTCTTTAGTACTGCCTGTACATCGGGATCCTCCTGATTCTTCAGCCAGGCCGGGAAAAAGCGTTCTCCGGAAATCATCTCGCCGGTAAAGCAGGTCTTTTCTCCCCTGGCGTAGGAAATCTCCCCCTGGAAGGATGGGTCCTGATTCGAGAGATCCTTCAGAATTTCCTGGATGGGGGCCAGGACACTCTCCGGGCTTTCTCCGGGAAGGAGCCTCCGGTCATAGGTCGCGCGGGCATACTCCGGAAGGACAGAGGCGCCGGGATAGGGGAAGGATTTGATGTCGGTCAGCTCCAGGATCCCTTTCCCGAGGAAGGGATGTTCCGGGGCTGAAAGAGCGCGGATCTTCTCTATCACCCGGCAGATCTGATAGACTGCGTTGACCCCTTTGTCGGGGTTTGAGGAGTGGGCAGGGACTCCGTAGGTCTCGAGGACCAGCTCCGCCCTGCCTCTCTGTCCGATCTTCAGGTTGAGACCGGAAGCCTCCCCGATGATCACGTAGTCGGGTTCTACCGCCTTTGAGACTTCCCTGGAGGCGATGCCCTCAAAGAATTCCTCCTGGACGATGCCGGCCAGGATCAGTTCCCCGGGAAACTGTCCTTTGGCATCCTCATAATAGTAGACCAAGGCGGCGGCCATGGCGCTGAGGGCGCATTTCATGTCTGCAGTTCCCCTGCCGTAGAGGATCCCGTCCTCGATCTCAGCCCCAAAAGGATCGTGGGTCCACTTTTCGGGGTACTGAACCGGTACAGTGTCCATATGCCCGTCAAAGAGGACTTTCTTCCCGGGGAGAGAGCCCGGGAGGCGGACGATCAGGTTTCCATAGCGGTCTGTCGTAAGATCCGTGATCCTGTGGGCGAGAAAGAAGTCCTGGAGAATCTCGGAAACGCCCGCTTCTTCCCCGGAGAGGGAGCGGACACGGATCATATCCCTGCAGAGCCTGAGCAATTCTTCTTTTCGCGTTTGATTCAGATGTCCTTTCATGTCAGTTGCTCCTCCAATCGTGGCTGCTGTCCAGTCGCAAGCTCCTGTAGATATTCGGCCTGGCGCAGGTCCCTACGCCCGCATTCAATGTGCACCCGACCTTTACTTTTGAAATGTATGACTTCACTTTACGCAGCAAGTGCGCAAAGCGGACTGGATAGTTACCAATCTTGTTCTTTTTGTCGGATCAGGACCTGTCCCGTCTTTGTGTTGGTCCAGTGATCCTGACAGACCGCGGCTTTTCCTGCTGTGAAGACATAGTCAAAGCCCTCTGGAAACATTCTGGGATTTTTGAAATCTGCCCTGGAGCGGAGTTTTTCAAGTCGAAAGACACAGAGATCCGCTGGCCGGTCTGCCTGAAGGGTTCCGCGGGCAAGGCCGAATAATTCCGCCGGCTGAGCGGTCATTTTGCGGATGGCAGTCTCAATCGGGAAGAGCTTTCTTTCCCGGACATAGCGGATCAGAAAGCGCGGGAAGGCATCATAGACCCGCGGGTGAAGACCGCCTCCTGCCGGATAGATCGCGTCTGAGATGAGGCTGCAGGAGGGATCCTTCAGAAAGCGTACAAGGTCCTCCTCGCAGCCATAGCGGTCCAGCATGGCTGGGGTTCCCTTTTCGTCAGCCAGGATGTCATAGAGAAGCTCATAGGGATCTTTCCCCCGTTTCTCCGCAATCTCCTGGATTGTAAGACCCTCCTCATTCTGGAAGCTTATGGACCGGAGCCCGATGGGGGCAATGTTCTCAAAACCGGCCAGCTCCACGATGTTCTCAAAGCTGTCAGAGGGCTTTTTCAGGGCTTCTGTGACCCTGGCCCTGAAAGCGGCATCCTCCAGACGCTGGAGGAAGACAGGAACACCGTCCGCGAGGAAATGAGGCGGAATCAGGTGGATCAGCTGGGTGGAACCGGTGACATAGGGGTAGGTATCCATCGTGATGTTCAGTCCCTTTTCCCGGGCTTCCTCAAGCAGGGAGAGCTCCCGGCTGCACATCTCGATCCAGTTGCGCCTTCCAATACACTTCATATGGCTCAGGTGGACCGGGATTTCCAGGGCATCCGCCAGCTGGATCATCTCCATGACCGCCTGATCTGCGCCATCTCCTTCTGTCCGGATGTGGACCGTAATGGGGATCTGTCCTCCGCGGAGGGGTTCCAAAAGCGAGATCAGGCCTGGCAGATCGTAGAAAATCTCCGGCTCATACCCGATCCCGAGACTGATGCCGAAAGCCCCGCTGTCCAGGGAGACCTGGATTTTCTCCTGAATCTCCTGGAGTTCCCGCAAGGAGAGGGCATGAGGCCGGTAACCGGAGACAGAGGCACAGATCGTGCCGGCACCAGATAGCATGCCGGTATGGACGCTGCGCTTTGCCTTTTTGAGCGCGTCAAAATAGGAGGACATGGAGATGACAGGATCCGGACAAGAAGCTGGAAGATCAGGCTTCTTTCCGATGACGCTTTCCAGAAAAAGGCTGATCTCCTCCTGGTAAGGACCTTTGGCAGGCGCAGCGCTCATCCCGCAGTTTCCGTTTATCACAGTGGTGATGCCCTGACGGTTTAAAAGCTCATCATCTCCGGATACAAGCGCCTGAAAGTCCCCATGACGATGGATATCGATGAAGCCTGGGGTGATATAAGCTCCCTGGGCATCGATGATATTCTCCGCTCCCTCCGGGGAGCGGGGCGGGGTTTCTCCCTCCGGGAATACTCCACTGATCTTTTCACCGCTGATCGTTACGCTTCCCCGAAAAGGGGGTCTGCCTGTTCCATCCACAATGATTCCGTTTTTGATACAGACTCTTTTTGCTTCTGTCTGCATTTCTGCCTCCATCTCATCTGCCAGGGAAGCACAGAAAATACTCAAGTGCGGGGGATCCCCGCTTGCCCCAGTTCTCCGGCAGATTTACACGCTCGCGGGTATAGCTTTTCAGCTGTGTCACTGCCTCAGAAGCGGATGATCAGGTTGTTGACACCGAAGGTCTCCCGGAAGGTGACTTCCTTGGCCATCCCGTTGATCATACGGATTCCGAGCAGCCGGTCCTGCATCTCCATGTCTTTGCTGTCCTTGTTTTGCTCGTAGAAGTCCACAGGGTTGAAAATCTTGCCTGTACTGCGGAGCCGAAGGAGGACATTCTGGCTTTTCTGGACAATGATGCGGATGTCGATGTATCCCTCCCCGTCCCTGGGCATACAGTAGAGGATGATGACGGTCAGCATCTCCTCCAGGGCCAGGCTGATTCGCATGGCCTTATTCCTGCTTAGCCCCGCGCCCTGGGCAAAATCCATGATCCTCTCAGAAGCGGTCATCACGTCGTCCATGCTGTTTGGGACCGAGAAAGAGATCTCCTCCTGTCCGGGATCTTCTGTTCCGATGAGGTACTGATCCAGGCCTGGATGTTTCATTCGGATCCATTTCATGATCAGAAGGGTCGTCAGGAGGCACAGGGCCTCCGAGAGGACAACGGAGAGCCAGATGCCGCGGACCCCGAGGTATTTCCCGCAGAGAGGAGCAAGGAGGAGGGGAAAACCCAGAAGACGCAGAGAGAGGGTCAGGTTTGAGATCAAGGGTTTGTCGATGGCGTTGCAGTAACCAGAAAACATCATGCTGAAAAAGGCAAAGAGGAAACTGATCGCCAGGTAGAGGAGCGCGTGCCCGGCTTCCAGGGCGGATACGCCGGTAAGTCCGGCGAGATGAGGGATCCAGTTCCGTCCGAGGATCGTCAGTGTACAGGCGGATAGGGTAAGAAAAAAACCGCTCCGGAGGGCTAATTTGAGGACCCTGCGAATGCTTCCCCAGTCCTGCTCCCCATAGTAGACACCGCAGAGCGGAATCAGGGCGGAAGCCTGGCCTGCCACGACGCCGGTCAGAAGGTCAGAGACGCTCTTCATGATGACAAAGGAAGAAAGAAAACCACTTCCCATGGGCAGGATCAACTCATTCAGGAGGGATATCTTCAGCGCATTCAGAAGATTGTTGGCTCCGTTGGGGCTCCCCAGAAGCAGAATCTGCTTCAGACGTATGCCCTGAAAGCCAGAGAGACGTACAAAGCGGGTGTCCTCCGTCCTTTTCAGAAGGATCCAGAGACCGGAGAGTGTGGTGATGGCCATGGACAGAACGGTTCCGAGAGCTGCCCCGGCGATCCCCATCCTGCAGATGGGGGACATGAAGAGCCAGGAAAAGGAGATGTTGAGAACCGCGGACAGGAGAAAAAGGAGGGAGGAAGTCTGGGGCTTTCCCTGCACTTTCAGGAAGTTTAGCGGGATATAGATGAATAGTGTGAAGACACCTCCGGCAATGTAAATCCTGAGATAGCGGATCACATAGATTCTGAGCTCTCCCTGGGCCCCCAGGAGGGTTGAGAGCGGGTTCAGAAAGACAAGACCGAAGATGGTAATGAGAAGGCTGAACAGGGCGGTGACCAGAAAGGAGAGCGTGAAATCACAGCGGTATTCATCGTACTCGTTTTTTCCGATGTGAAGGTTTGCTGAGATACTCCCGCCCACCCCAAGAATGGCACCGAAACAGTAGTACAGGAGGTAGAGCGGGCTCACCAGAGACATGGCTGAGAGGGCTTTCTCTCCAAGAAAACGCCCGGCTAAGATGGTGTCGATCATCCCGGCAGCACTGGCCGAGAGCATGGACAGGATAGACGCGAGCAGATATTTGTCATAGACAGCCTTGAGAAAGTGGCTGCTGCGCTGAAGAATCTCACTGTCGCGGTCTTCCATGTGATTGGTCTGATTTACAGTATCCATAGCTGTCTCCTGTTTTCCTGGGGGTGCTCTTCTACCGGGGAGATACAGGATTTGTCCGCTCTCAACAGACAGCCCTATGTCCAGCGCCCGGGTGTATTTAAAGAATGTTGAGTCAATTGTAGGATTTTACTGAAGGCAGGTCAAGAAAGATCAATCCGGGGAGGATTCTTCTCTGGGGAGGAGATCTGTTTTTTCATACCCGGAGCATCAGAATCTGTCGGGAGCAATGAAGGGCACGACTGCCCGCAAAAGAAAAAAAGATAAGTAGCTGACATTAAGATATAAAAGGCAAATTGAATACGATATACTTATGCAATAATAATAGGCAACAGTCTGTCAAACCAATAAATGCATATATACATGAGCCATAACAATATTAAAATATAATAGGCATTAAGACATAAGTATATTAAGACATAGAGATATTAAGACATGAGGGCATTAAGACATAAGGACACTAAAATATAAGGGCATAAAATACAAAATCATAAAACATAGAAATATAAATAAATAAAGACAAAGATAGAAAGACTTACGGGTTAAGGACAAGAAGACATAAAAAGAGGGGCCACTAGCCCCTCCTTTTATGCTTTGTATGGATTAGCTGATTTCTGCCCGCTCTGGGTCTCTGATTTCAGGCCTGGTGATTCTGCCAGAGGGCCTGGTGACAGCTGGCGTCAATGCCCATCTGTTTTTTC
>CADBUA010000463.1 GCA_902797665.1 uncultured Lachnospiraceae bacterium
CGCCGGATTTTCCTCCTGGTGGACATCCGGCATACGCCGAATGCCAACGATCTGCAGATGCTCTCCTATGTGGAAAGCTCCGGCTTTGAACCGGTGGTCATCGCCACAAAAGCGGACAAGATCAAGCGATCCCAGCTGAAAGCGTCTGTGAAAAAGATTCGGGAGGCCCTGGCCGGGGAGGATGGGAAGGAACTTCTGGTCATTCCTTTTTCGGCAAATACGCGGAGCGGTGCAGACGAGATCCTCGCGCTGATCCAGGAGGTACTCGAGGAGGAAGAGATGCTCCCGTAAAGCCGGAACCTCCTGGCCTGCCCGCGAGCGTAAGCTTCTGCGATAAAGGGCAGGGCGGCAGATCGCGCTGAAATTTCCGGCAAATCCGAATGTTTCCCGCGAAAGCAGGCTTTTGTGGGGAAGGTCCGAAAGAAGAAAAGGGAACTGCCAGTCAGCTTTGCCTGGCTGCTGAAAGCAGCGTGAAAGGATAGGACAAGAGCAAAGGACAGGTGCATATTGCAGGCGACGACAGGAGCCTGCGCCCATCCGCGTACCTGGACAGCTGCAGGAAAACAGAGGAAAGAGGCCTGGAAGAGCTTTCAGCCAAAGGGACGATCTCTTGCAGGAGGGATTTTTCCGGGCTATACTGTGACTCAATCGCCCAATGGGGCTGTGACGATACCGGGGTGCTCCATTTTTCGACACCCTCTGTATCTGCCCGCGCCGAAGGACTTTTTCTCGGATGCCGGGATCATCAGACAGACAGGAGATATGCCATGAGCAGGAAAGTGCTTGCAAAAACATATGACCCCGCCGGGTTGGAAGACAGGATCTACCAGACCTGGCTTGAGAAGGGGGCCTTCCACGCGGAAGTGAATCCCGACAAAAAGCCCTTCACCATCGTTATGCCGCCGCCAAATGTCACAGGCCAGCTCCATATGGGGCATGCCCTGGACAACACCCTGCAGGATATCCTGATTCGCTACAGGCGGATGGAGGGCTATGAGGCGCTTTGGCAGCCCGGGACCGATCACGCGGCCATCGCCACCGAGGTCAAGGTCACAAACATGCTGAAGGAGCAGGGCATCGACAAGCATGAGATTGGCCGGGAAAAGTTCCTCGAGTACTGCTGGAAATGGAAGGAGGAGTACGGATCCCGGATCCTGAACCAGCTCCAGAAGATTGGCTGCAGCGCCGACTGGGAGAGGGAGCGCTTTACCATGGACGAGGGCTGCTCCCGCGCTGTTGAGACAGTCTTTGTCAAGCTCTATGAGAAGGGCTGGATTTACAAGGGGAACCGCATCATCAACTGGTGCCCGAAGTGCCAGACCTCTCTTTCGGACGCGGAAGTGGAGCATGTGGACCAGGACGGCTTCTTCTGGCATATCAACTACCCGATCGTGGGGGAGGAAGGCCGCTTTGTGGAGATCGCCACGACCCGCCCGGAGACCATGCTGGGTGACACGGCGGTGGCAGTTAATCCGGAAGATGAGCGCTATAAGGATCTGCTGGGCAAGGAACTGATTCTGCCGCTGACAGGGCGGACCATCCCCGTCATCGCCGACAGCTACGTCGACATGGAGTTTGGGACCGGCTGCGTGAAGATCACCCCGGCACACGACCCCAACGATTTTGAGGTTGGAAAGCGCCATCAGCTGCCAGAGATCAACATCCTGAATGACGACGCCAGCATGAATGAGCGCTGCGGCAAGTATGCCGGGATGGATCGCTACGAGGCCAGGAAGGCGATCGTGGAGGATCTGAAGGAGCAGAATCTTCTGGTGAAGGTCGTTCCCATCAAGCACGCGGTGGGGACGCACGACCGCTGCCATACGACGGTGGAGCCTATGCTTAAGCCGCAGTGGTTTGTCAAGATGGATGAGATGGCCAGGGCTGCCCTCGAAGTGGTGAGGACCGAGGATCTGAACTTTGTCCCAGAGCACTTTGACAAGACCTACATCCACTGGCTGGAAAACATCCAGGACTGGTGCATTTCCCGTCAGCTCTGGTGGGGGCATCGGATCCCGGCCTATTACTGTGACGACTGCGGTGAAATCGTCGTCCAGGCGGGCGGGGCGCCCAGGATCTGCCCCAAATGCGGCGGCACGCACTTTACCCAGGATCCGGACTCTCTGGACACCTGGTTTTCATCCGCGCTCTGGCCCTTCTCGACGCTGGGCTGGCCGGATGAGACGCCGGAGCTCTCTTATTTCTACCCGACCAGTGTCCTGGTGACAGGCTATGACATCATCTTTTTCTGGGTCATCCGCATGGTCTTCTCCGCCCTGGAGCAGACGGGGCAGAGCCCCTTCAAATACGTGCTGATCCATGGCCTGGTCCGTGACGATCAGGGGAGAAAGATGAGCAAGTCCCTGGGGAACGGCATCGATCCTCTGGAGGTCATTGAAAAGTACGGGGCCGACGCTCTGCGCCTGACTCTGGTGACCGGCAACGCCCCGGGCAATGACATGCGCTTCTACTGGGAGCGGGTGGAGAACAGCCGGAACTTTGCCAACAAGATCTGGAACGCGTCCAGATTCATCCTGATGAACCTGGGGGAGGAGCTTCCCTCTGAGGTGCCGGCAGAGTCCCTCAGCATCGCGGATCGCTGGATTCTCTCCAAGGTCAACACCCTGGCTTCTGACGTCACAGAAAACATGGACAAGTTTGAGCTTGGCATCGCGGTCCAGAAGGTCTATGACTTCCTCTGGGATGAGTTCTGCGACTGGTACATCGAGATGGTGAAGCCCCGTCTTTACGGGGAGAATGACAGTACGAGACCGGCCGCCCTCTGGACCCTCCGTACCGTGCTGGTTCAGGCTCTGAAGCTCCTGCATCCCTTTATGCCTTTCATCACGGAGGAACTGTATCAGTCCCTGGCGGGTGAGGATGAGCTGATCATGCTCTCTGACTGGCCGGCATACCGGGAGGACTGGTCCTTCCCGGCGGAGGAGGCGGAGATTGACCTGGTCAAGGAGGCTGTTCGGGCCATCCGAAACGTGAGAACCTCCATGAATGTGGCGCCAGGCAAACGTGCCCGGGTGTTCGTGGTCTCTCCGGAAGAAACGATCCGCGGTGTCTTCGAGCGGAATCGGGTCTTTTTTGCCTCTCTGGGGATGGCCAGTGAGGTGGCGATTCAGGAGACGCGGGATGGAATTGAAGAGGATGCCGTGTCAGCTCTGATCCATAAGGCTTCCATCTTTATGCCCATGGAGGAGCTTGTGGATATCGGCAAGGAGATTGAGCGACTCAGGAAGGAGCAGAAGCGCCTGGAGGGTGAGCTGAAGCGGTCCCGTGGGATGCTCAACAACGAGAAATTCCTCTCCAAGGCTCCCGCTGCCAAGGTGGAGGAAGAGCAGGGCAAGCTCAGAAAGTATGAGGAACTCTTTGAACAGGTGAGTGAGCGCCTGACCCAGCTGGAATCCCGCAGCTGAATCCGGGAGGAAAGCAAAAGCGGAAAAGCTTTGACGCGGGGAATGGAATAGGCTGATCAGCGGACAGACGGATACATCGCAGGCAACTGTCCAGTCCGCTTTGGCCGCCTGCCGCCGAGCGAGGTCATACAGTTCAGAGTCCGGGCGCACTTTCAATGCGGGCGCAGGAGCCTCAGTCCGGCCGAATGCCTTAAGACGCATGGAACTGGACAGCTGCCACCGCAGAATCACAAGGCGTGGAGGAATTTCTCCACGCCTTGTTTTGTTATGGGCAAAAGCTGTCGTATGGATACAGATGCAGATACAGATA
>CADBUA010000464.1 GCA_902797665.1 uncultured Lachnospiraceae bacterium
CAAGGATCGCGACCGTGTCTGTGACCTTGAATTCACCAGCCTGAATCGACTTGATCGTGCCGCTCACGTTCGGCGGAACCATGATCTTCTGCGTGACGATGTGGGTCTCCTTCACCGTGCCGATGATATCTCCGCCGATGACCTTGTCTCCGACCTTGGCGCACGGCTCAAACTGCCATACCTTCTCCCGGGACAGAGACGGGACCTCTATACCGCGCGTGAGGAGGTTCGACTCTGAACGTTCCATGATATCGACCAGCGGCCTCTGAATACCGTCATAGATATTCCCAATCAGGCCGGGCCCAAGTTCGACGCTCATGGGAGCGCCGGTCGATTCGACAGGCTCACCTGGTTTCAGGCCTCCTGTCTCCTCGTAAACCTGGATGGAGGCCTCATCACCGTGGATCTCGATGATTTCGCCGATGAGGCGCCTCTCCGAGACACGGCACACGTCGTAGACATTCGCGTCACGCATGCCTGTTGCGACGACAAGCGGGCCAGCCACCTTCTTGATTGTTCCCTTTGCCATATTTAAATGCCTTTCTTAAGGTTTGTTCCATTCTGAGCCCGGACCGGCTGTCAGATTCACTGCCTGTTCGGGTCTTTCTGATTCGGCATCTCCTCCTGGAATTATGAATTCCCGAAAATGATGTCCGATCCGACCGCCTGCTCTACAGACCGCTTCACCGCCGCGAGGCCCTGCCCGGTGTTGCCGGAGATTCCCGGAATCAGGATGATGGCCGGGCTGGGCGAATCGTGGTAGCGGTCAATCGTATCCTGAATCCTGGCCGCCAGGCTCTCTGTGATGTAGATTACCTCATACTCACTCTGCGCCAGCTTTTTCAGGGTATCGGAAGCTTCCTCCGCGTCCGTGCTTTCCTCTATGCGGAAAGTCTCAAGCCCCAGGGCGGAGAAACCGTAGATCGAGTCCCAGTCACCCATCACTGCTATCTTCTTAGACATATGTCTCCCTCACCCTTTCCCGGAGCATCTCATCCGGCAGGCCGTTTCTCTTCCCGGCCAGGATGATGCGCACCGTCTTGATCTCCACATCGCGGGCGAGGATATATGCCGCCAGCGGTCCAATGCCGAACGGATTGTGAATCTCCGGCCTGATCTGCCGGATCATCCGGTTGTCACACCAGCGCTCGAAGGAGGCGAGCGACTTCTTCAGCTCCTCCACAGCGTCCGAGTAAATGCTGCGGCTGAGGCAGGCCAGGATGGCGTCAAACCCCATGACGGCGGCATCCCCCAGCTCCCTGATATCGATCGTTCTTGAGGGGGCAAGCGCCCGATCCAGGAATGCCTTGTTCTTACCGGTCCGCTGGGCCCTGACGGCGATCTTGATGTCGCCGGTCGCGCAAGTGAGCTCCCCGTACTCCTCCAGGAGTTTCTCTTTGGAGGCAATGCCGGCTTCCCGGATTGCGGTAAGCGCAGCCCGATCGATGGTGATATCGCAGAGCTGGCCATCCTGCGTCTTCAGCAGAAGCTCCTTGGCCTCCTGAGCAACCGTCTGCATATGGCCTGGCAGATGCTCATAGTCCGAGTCAGCCAGGGCTCTGGCAATCAAAGAGGCCGGGACGGTCCCATCCTCCCCATAGATTCCGGGGTGGGTCCCATCGATGCAGGCCTCCTTCACGGCCGCCTTCAGGTTGTGGTAATCATTGGCCAGGCGGAACACATCGAAGACTTTCATCTGTCCTTCTTTCGGGAGAATCTCCCTGATAAAGGCCCAGGTCTTCCTGTTCTCTGCGGCGAACATCTCCTCCGTGGAGACTCCGCTTCCGCCCCATCCCTTCTCATTCAGGATGCGCAGACAATCCTGCTCGCTCGCGGCGGCTGACAGCTGCGCCATCACGTTCTCGTTCAGTAAAGACAGTTCCCGGGTACGGACTCGCGCGACCGCATAGATATAATTTTCGGCCATAGCTCCTCCTTATCCAAACAAAATCTTCCCCGCGATGTCTGTCATCTGTTCTTTCTTTTCCTCAAAGATTGCGCTGATCGAGAGGTTTTGCTCGATCCCGCCGTAATTCAGGACAAAGCCGCCGTCAATCGGCTCTGCCTTCTCCGATACGGAAAGATTCGATCCCGCCGGAAGATTTGCCGCGATCTTTGAGGCAAAGTCCTTGGGAAGGCGCTCCAGATCCTTTTTGGAGAAACTGATCTCCCCCTTGCCGGGCAGGGCATTCTTCAAGATCAGCTTCAGGATCAGCTGGAAATAGTCCGCCTCCGGAAGGTCCAGAACGGCCTTTTTCGCCATCTCCAGCGTCCCGGCGATCAGCTCCTGTTTCGCCTTGAGGAGGCTGCGGCGCCTCTCAAGCTGCGCCGCGGAATCTGCGCGCGAAGTGAGATCGCTGCACTGATTCGCCGCGCGCGCCCGGATTTTCGCCGCTTTCGCATCCGCCTCTTTCTCGGCCGCGGCCATCGCCTCGGCCCGCCTGGCCTCGGCGTCCTCTGTGATCTTCCGGACCGCTTCAGCCGACTCAGCGCGGATGTCCTCGATTATCTTATCCAGTCCACTCATCCGCTGTTCTCCTTCTTTTTATAATCTTCTGTGGCGGGAAAGCCCGCCAGGTATCGCAGGCTTTTTACAGAGCAGAGACACCGAAGATTGCCAGGATGGAGATCAGCAGAGCAAGGATCGCGTAGGTCTCAACCATCGCCGGGAAGATCATGGACTTACCAAAAGTCTCCTCGCGCTTGCCGACCATGGCGATGGAGGCGACGGAGGTTCTGCCCTGGTTGATGGCGGAGATGGGCTCCACGATGATGACCGGCAGGCAGGCCGCAAAGTAGAGAAGACCGGTGGACAGGCTCATGGCTGTGTCAGCGCCGCCACCCATGATCCCGATCTGGGACAGGCAGATGAACGCGATCAGAAGGCCGTAAATACCCTGTGTACCCGGGAGCAGCTGAAGGATCAGCACCTTGGAGAACATATCCGGGTTGTCTGTGCAGACGCCAGCGGCAGCCTGACCCGCAATCCCGACACCCATCGCACTTCCGACACCCGATGTAGCTCCTGCAAGCGCAGCCCCAAGAAGAGCAAAAAACAGTCCTAAACTCATCTTAAAAATCCTCCTTCACCTTGTAATACTTGGTATTCTGTGTAAACGGCTGGAACTTCTTCCCTCCGCCGTCATAAAACTTTCCAAAAAACTCGACATATGTCAGACGGTTCGTATGCACATAGGCTCCGAGGGCGTTGATCGCCAGGTTCAGGACATTGCCGATGGTAAAGATCACGATGAACATGACAATCCCAAAGGGGGTATTGCCGCCCATGGACCCCATGGAGTTGAACACCGTCGCGATGACGCCGGTCGCGAGACCCAGTGCCAGAAGTCTCGAGTACGAGAGCACATCTGAGAGCCAGCCGGAGATTCCGTAGAGGGCGTAGAGCCCCTTGAGGATCCGCTTGAACCAGTTTTTGGACTCCCTGCCTCCCGTGAGGATGATCCCAATCGCCGAAACCAGGGCCAGGGCCTGTGCCGGATACGCCAGCCAGCCCGGAAGGGTACTGAGCTCCAGCATGCCGGCCATGGACGGGACCGTCAGAAGCCAGACAATGCAGGAGATGAGCAGCACGTACCAGAAAACGCAGTCATAGAGAAAGTCCATCTTCTTCCCATCCCGAAGGTAGATGTAGCCCTTGACCCCGAGACCCACAAACATGTGAATCAGCGCAAGCAGGAAGCAGAAAGACAGCATCCGCATGGGTTCGCTCAGAGGCTCAAACCAGAAGGGATTCAGCCCCGCGTCCGGGTTCCCCATGAAGGTTCTCCCGATGACTGCCGGCGCGTCCCCGAAGAAGGAGCCGAACATAAAGCCCCAGAAGGTGGTGGAAATCCCACAGAACTGGAACATGCGGTAGGTTTTCTTCTGGCCCGGCTCCATCTTCTTCCCATAAAGGAGCAGAATCAGGGTCGTGCCCAGGAAGAGCAAGAGGCCGTAGGCCGCGTCTGAGAGCATGATGCCGAAGAGGATGTAGTAGAAACAGGCAGCCACCATTGTCGGGTCGATCTCTCCCTTCCCGGGCAGAGAGTAGCTCTCCGTGACCCCTTCCAGAGGAGCGGCAAACGCGTTGTTCTTCAGAAGAACCGGCACCTTCTCCTTCTTCCCGGGATCCTTGATCGAGACCGCAATGTCGAACTTCTCCTCCAGCTTTCCCTTGAGCGCGTCGGCGATGTTCTCCGGGACATAGCCCTCCAGGCAGAAGACTCTCCGCGTCTGAAGGAGCTCCGAGATCACCCCGTACTTGTCAGCGCGGGCCGTGAAGTAGTCGGAAGCGAAACGGATATCGTTCCGCGCCGCGGCCAGCTGCTCGAACTCCTTCTGATATCCCTTCAGTTTGTCCTCAGCAGCCTGAATCTCCGCGTCGATCTGTTTCATGCGCTCTGACGGGTTCATTCCGGAGTTTGGCGGGGCCGCAAAATTCATCCGCCGGAGCGCCTCCCGGATGATCTCCCGGTCCTTCTTCTCACAGACCAGGAAGATGCAGGTCTGCACAGCGTCGGAGGAGATGATGTCACAGTCGAAAGCCTCGACATCCTTGGCAGTCTGCCGGATCTGGGTGTACAGGGTCTCCCTCGTGTACTGCCCCTGGAGCGTGCCTGTGAAGACCGCGGTCTTCTCTGTCTCCCTGAGATCCAGGGGAAGGTCAAAGTTCATCCAGGGCTCCAGGGATTTCTTCTGATCCTCCAGCTTGGGGATCGAGGATACCGTGTCCGCCTGCTTCTTGTCCAGACGGATCACCTTCCGCACCGTGTGCATGATCTGTTCCCGGCGCCCATAGACATCCTGAAACTCGTCCAGGCTGAGCGTGGTCCGCCCGGTGAACATCGCACCCAGAGGCTTCTTCTCCGGGACATTTCGCTTCAGGATCGCCAATGCCTCCTCCGCGTCGTGGGCGTTCTTCTCGAACACCTGTTTCCGGCTTGACATGTCGACCTTCTGAAAGAGATCGTCCTCCTTGCGTTTGAATGAGATCTGTACCGCGCCCAGCACCTGCAGATATTCCAAAACCGCCTTCCGGTCTTTTCTCAGAGCGATGACCGATATGCGCTTCATCGGAACTACAGACATAGGCTAATTCTCTCCTTTCTGGCAGTTTCCTGCCTGATTTTGATATCTCCTTCAGGCAGAGACAAGGTCGAGGAGGGCGGAAACCGCCTCCTGGCACTTTTCTGCAGCTTTCTTCCGGAGATTTTCCACCTCCTGCCTGGTCTCCCGGGACTTACTCTCGATGCGCGCTTCCAGTGTCTTCTGCGCCTCCTCGAGGGAAGCCTCAGCTTCCTTCTCAGCGGACGCGGTACAATCCTGGATCAGCTTCTCCGCGTCAAGCTTTGTCCTGGCGAGCAGGTCACGAGCCTCCTGTTCCGCCTTTTTTTCGGCCTCAGCAGTCTCAAGCTCCACAGAGCGGATCGCATCGATGATACTTTTGGCCAAATCCGTCACCCCCTTTAAGGATTTCTCCTGAAAATCCAGTGTCTTCGGGCAAAATAAACAAAAAACATTCTACCATGGGCGTTTTAGGCCGTCAATGAAGCATATGCCCCCATTTTGACTCTGTCTGCGTTTCCGTCTCTGTCTTTGTCTCTGTCCCTGTCTCGGTCCCTGACTCTGTCTCTGTCTCGGTCTCGGTCCCTGACTCGGTCTCGGTCCCTGATTCTGCCTCTGCCTCAGTCCCGGTCCCTGACTCGGTCCCGGTCTCTGTCTCGGTCCCTGTCTCTGTATTGTTTCTGTATTTGTCCTCGTCTATTTCTCTATATTGTTTCTGCATTTGTATCTGTCTCTGCGGTTGTATTATTCTCTATCTTCTCCTCTGCCTTTGTATCTGTCTGACCACTTCCGTTATTCAGTAAGTGCAACATAAAAACTGCCCAGTCCGCTTTGCGTATTTCCGCACAAAGCAGACTGGACAGTTCTCATTGATCCAGGTAGATCCGTTCCTTACTGAACGCGTTATATAGACGTACCAGCAGAGAGATCAGGGTGAGGAGACGGTTGATCCGCTTGCGCATCCGGGCCTGGTCCTTCTGCAGAGCTTTCGGGTCTGTGCCATAGAGCCTGACCCGGGAGAGCGCCCTTGAGAGAAGCGTGCCTTTCTCCTGTTTTCTGAACCTGCCCGGCTTTCCGTCTGCCTTGCGGCTGCTGAGAGCGCGTTTTTCCAGCTTCTTTTCAGGCTTCTGTGCTTTCAGCCTTCTCCCGGCTTTTCCCCGGAAAGCTGACAGGCCGGTCTTCCCGGCCTCCTCCTGAGCCTCTGGCAGTTCTTGTATCCCGGATCTTCCAGCCCTTTCGGACCTTCCCAAAGGTCCATCTCCTCCGGGTCTGACAGAAGCTCCGCATTCCGTGAAGGTCTCCCCCTCGAGATGCCCCTTCCTCCGGACCTTTTTATACCGGGAAGCTTTCGGACCTGCCAGCTGCTTCAGCGCTGTATGCTGTCTTCCATTCCGTCCCTTATCCCGTCTCATGCCGCCTCCTGGCTAATGTACGGTGACATTTTCCACTTCTGTCTCCGCGATCTTCGTGGCGCTGATCAGCTGTGACAGCTCCGCGATCATCTCCTCATCCTTCAGCCGGAACTTAATCTCGACGCGGCGGGACGCCTCGGCGTCCTCTCTCCCATTCTCGTCCAGAATCAGATTGGACTGGGATCGGCCATTGGCCGTCAGCTTCTGGGAGAGCTGCTCACTCTGGTCCGCCGTGAGGAAGGTTCCGCTGTCCTGGATC
>CADBUA010000465.1 GCA_902797665.1 uncultured Lachnospiraceae bacterium
TTCTCTCCTCTTCTCTCTTCAGTAGGCCGTCGTGATTCCCACATATGCCGTCTCGTCCAGTCTCTGGCGCTCTACCAGGCTGGCAAAGAATCCATTTTTCCTGATCAGTTCCTCATAGTTTCCATCCTCGATGATCCTGCCCTTATCCAGCACGATGATCCGATCACACTGGCGTATGGTGGACAGACGGTGGGCGATGACGATGCGGGTGCATTTCATCCTGTCCAGGGCTTCACTGACCTTCTTCTGGGTCAGATTGTCCAGCGCGCTGGTGGCCTCGTCAAACATGAGAATCTTTGGCTTTGAAGCGATGGCGCTGGCAATCAGAATCCGCTGGCGCTGGCCGCCGGATATTCCACCCTGTCCTTCGGAGATCAATGTGTGCATGCCCATGGGCATCTGGCGGATATCCTCCGCGATGCCGGCAATCTCCGCCGCTTTCCAGGCCTCATCCAGGGAAAGATGTGGCGCGTTGATGGTGATGTTGGAGTAGATATCCCCCATGAAAAGCTTTCCGTTCTGCATTACCGTGCCGATATGCTGCCTCAGGGATTTCAGGTCCAGTTTCTGAAGGCTCTGCCCATCGTAATAGACCGCCCCCTTCTGGGGCGTCTCAAAGCCCAGAAGGATCCGCAGCATCGTAGACTTTCCGCAGCCCGTCCTGCCTACGATGGCCACATACTGGCCGGGACGGATTTTCAGGCTGAGGTTGTCCAGGATAGGCGGCATGTCCTCCTGATATCGGAAGGTGACATTGTTCAGCTCAATCCCGCCGGAGAGCCGGGTCACCATGGTCTTCTCCTCAGAAACTTCAGGCATGGCCTCCATGAAGGGCCGGACCATATCCAGAACCGGACCGATCACAGCCGCTGACGCGGCCGTGCCCGAAAGGGCGGCGAAGGCGCCGCTGACCATACCCCAGGCCGTGTTGAATGCATAATACTCCGCGACACTGACGCCGCTTTTGATGGCAGCGTAATACAGCCAGATGCTGCCACAGAGAGAGATGCCCATTGTGATCACGGACTGGATCTTCAGAAACATGGGTGGGTTATACTCCTTTTCCGCTGCCCGGCTCCAGGCCTTTCCCCAGCGGGCAAAAGCCCGCTCCTCCGCCCCGGAAAGGCGGATTTTCTGAATCCCGGAGATCATCGCGTAGGTCATCCCACTTTCCTTGCTCTGAAGTTCCATGCGCTGCCTGGACACTCCCATCTCGAGGATCGATGCCACGATGGATACCGACAGGGTCAGCAGGGTCATCAGCAGGGCTGGAGTCACCAGGGCCGGCGTGTATGCAAAGATCTGGCTGAGATAAGCCAGGGAAAAGACAGTGGAGAGTCCGGTGGACAGCAGCACAGATACCAGCTGACTGGCCAGCTGGTTCATATAGCTCACGCGGTTGGCCAGTTCCCCCGCGCTGTAGTTTTTGAAGAAGTCAGGCGGCAGGGACAGAACCCGCATGATGGCTGCGGCCTCCACGGAGATATTCATCTTGATCGTGATGCGGGCTTCCGCCAGGGACCTTATGACTTCAAAGATCAGGCGGCTCATGGAGACGCAGGTCATGAAGATCCCCGCACCGAAAAGCATCCTGACGCTGCCCGAAGCAAGCACATCCGAAAACAGTCTGTTCGTGATCCAGGGCAGGAGCATGCCAAGCCCCACCCCTGCGAGCATCGCCAGGGTCAGCATGAGAAGGTCAGACGGGGAAATCTGCTCCCAGATATACTTCAGGAGACTCCCTGTGTTCAGCCGGGTCAAAGGGAAGGGCTTATAGAAAGCGATGGCCTCCTCATCGATGAGGCCCTCGGTCTTTTTACTCAGGCGGACCCAGCTGCCCGCTTTGCGGTCATAGAAACGATAGCCTCTCAGACCGTGGGGAAGAAGCGCTGCCGCGCTCCCATCATCCTTCCTCGTGCCCAGCATAGCCCCGCAGGCGTCCTTATACCAGCCCTTCTCCAGCTTCACCACACGGCGCATGATTCCATAGGGGCGAAGGAGATACTCCAGGACCTCGTTCATGTCCTCGATGTTCTCCGGGACCTCCTGCGGCTTCACATGATAGTAGGTCAGGATTTCCCCAATGGCATCGCTGGTGATTTCCCGCTGGCTCCGAAGCGCTTCGGAGAATCTCCGCCCCATGACGGCTCCGGCGATGGCCTGGATCGAATCCTCAAAAGCCTCCTGATTTGCCTGCTTTCTGGCGCGAATCTGTTCATCAAACCAGCCCACGCATTCCCTCCTCGCTCATATCCTTTCGTGTTTGTATCTGGGGCTCTTCCGATTTGCCCAAGGCGAATCTTTCGTGCCTCTGCATATACCGCGGCCAGGGGCGCTTCTGGCAGATTCTCCTGGCCGCGCGTATAAA
>CADBUA010000466.1 GCA_902797665.1 uncultured Lachnospiraceae bacterium
CGCTTTGATGAGCAGCCGGAGCGGGAATAAGCGGAAGCTCAGAGATCTTCAGGATAATGGTCCAGCGGATGCAGATATGCCCGCATGTGTGAGAATCTGTGAAAAACAACGCGAGCGGGATATATCTCCCGTTCAGCGCAAAGCTGACCAAATAGTTCCAGCTAAAGGGGGAGAGATCTGGAGCCTGAGAGAGGCCTGAAGCGCTGGGCAGACGGCCCGGCATCAGAGGGAAAGAAAAGCCGGCTTAAGCCGGCTTTTTTGATGGAGGCCGGAGATATCGTCGGGAGCGGTCAGGAGAGTCAGCTGCTTGGTGAACTTCTGGAGCACCTCAAAACACAGCTCTTTTGCGGCTTCCGCAGCTGGCCCCAGGTGGGGATCGTGCTTTAGCATCTGGCGGATCTCCGTATTTCCCGAAAGGATGCGCAGCCGTTCTCCATGAAAGAGGCAGATATCAGCTTCCCTGGGACGGTTGCTTGCATCGGCATGGAAAACATGGTAAAGAGAGGGTAGCTGTCCTGCCGCAAGCACCTACAGGGACGAGGACGGGTGCAGGTTTCTATCGATACAGGAAATGCGCCCGTCCTTCTGTCTGTATTCTCACGCGCAGCACAAAATGCGCATAGCTGACTGGACAGTACCATAGACAGTGCCCATGCACCATAGATGGCACCCCTTAGATCGCCATAGAAGGCACAATAGAAGGCACAATAGAAGGCACCATAGAAGGCGCCATAGATAGCGCCATAGAAGGCGCCATAGAAGGCGCCATAGAAGAGAGACACTTTGATCACGGCGAGGAGGACTGAATGACTGAGAGATCTCACCATGCCGGATTCGGGATTTTCGGACTAATCTGCTTTATCTGCGGGATCCTTATTTTTTCTGAAGGGGTATCTGCCTCACAGAGCTGGACTTTTAACGGGGAGACCTATGAGGTCAACGGGATTGAGATGCGCATCCTGTCCCTTCAGACAAAGTTCGGAGATGAAAATGCTGGGAGTTCTGAAAATCCAGAAGATCCTGAAAAGATCAATGCTCATGATTCCGCTGATTCCAGGAGGATTTTTCAGCCAGGCCCGGGGAACGATTTGACCCTCGAGCTGCTGGGACAGATCCTCGGATTTGGATCATCCGACCAGTTTGAGCTTAAACTCAGAGTCCTGAATCCGGAAGGAAAGATGGTCTACAGCATCTCGAAAAAGCAGGAGGAGCTTGCTGAAGACATGCGTTCGGGGACCCAGGTCTCCTTTCAGGCTGTCTGGGATGGAAAGGCAAAGAAGGGGAATGCCGCGGGCATCCCCGCTGGGACCTATGTACCGGAAGGGACCTATACCGTGGAGGCTGTGCTGAAATGCACCCTGGCTGTGTCCGGGAAAAAGCCTGGAAAGGTCCGGAAGACCATACCACTGCAGGTATCTTCTGAATCTTCGCGATCTTCAGAAGAATCCCAGGAGACAGCGCCCGGGCAGGAGGTGGAGAGGGGACTTCTGTACACCGGAAACCTGTACATAGACTATATAGCGGAACTGATGCTGAAGGAAGCAGGGCTTGAGTCTTCCATGGACGCGGATACGAAAGTCAAGCTGATTTACCACTACATGACTACGCATTTCCACCACATGCACAGCATCAAGAACGCGGAGATCCTGTATGATGTCAAGGCATTGAGGCCTGAGATCGTCTCCTTCCGGAAGGAGACGGACAGGAAGGTCAAAAAAGGCCTGATCATCTACAGCAACCGCTATAGCAGCACCCTCTGGCACATGGTTGTGCGGGGTGGTGTCTGCAGCGACAATGCGGCATGTTATGCTGTTCTGCTGAACCATGCGGGGATTGAGGCAGGGACCTGCCGCGGCCAGTACATCAACATGGACGGTTCCCGGCCAGGCCACAGCTGGAACTACGCAATCATCGACGGAACAAAATGGTACTATGATGTCGATGTGGAGATTCAGAACTACGGCAAGGGGCAGGGCGACTACTACTGGTACAGGAAGAGCAGAACGGAGGCGGAAAAGACGCATGCGTTTTCAAGCGAAAGCTGACGGCGATGCCGGAACGCAGCTTCTGGAAGAGCTGCCTGTACCCTGGGAATTCACCGCGTTGACAGCAAATGCTTCCCGCTATAAATGCCTGGAGATGCCTGAAAAGAGAGGGATAAGTCTTTTGAGACTGTCCAGTCAGCTTTGCGCAGCTCGCGCTGAGCGGGAATCATAGATCAAAAGCAAAGGACGGGCGCGTATTTCATACATGCGCAGGCTCCTGCGCCCGGCCTGGCAGCTGGAGAGGAGCCTGAGACTGGGCAGCCAGGGTCTTTTCTGGAGGATTCAGACAAGGGCGGGGAATGTCTGCTCTGACCGGATCAAAAGGGAGAGATGAGTTCCGGTCTGTGCCTTTTTCTGTAGCGGCGGGAGCTGTGTCTGTGATAGACTGAACAGAGTTCAGGACAGGAGGTGTATTTTTTGAAAGACAAACTCAAAAAACGGATCTGGATGTGTCTTTTTGGCGTGCTGGCTGCAGGTTTCTCTGTAGGCCTCTTCCGCATGGCATCCTTTGGGGTGGACCCCTACCAGGCACTCATGAACGGACTGCATACGGTGGTTCCACTTGATTTTGGCACGATGTACATGATCGCGACAGGGGTGCTCCTTCTTTTTTCCCTGATCGCTGACCGCCATTACATCGGCATTGTCACCTTTATCAATACCTTTTTCTTTGGCTATATCGTGGAAGGGTCGCATCATTTTCTGAAGAGCATATTTGGAACACCGGGCTTTCTGGGCAGAGTGCTGTTTCTGATCGCAGGGATCGTGCTCATGTGCTTTGCCTCTGCCTTCTACTTTGTCGCGGACCTCGGGGTGTCGACCTATGACGCGGTTTCCCTGATCGTCGCGGATACCTGGAAGATTGGAAAGTTTAAATACGACCGGATCATTGCAGACCTCGTCTGCGTCGTCCTGGGGGTGACACTCTTCTTTATTTCCGGCGGGTCCTTCAAGGATATCGGCACCATCGCCGGAGTCGGAACCGTCATCACAGCCTTCTTCATGGGCCCCCTGATCGACTTCTTCGAGGAGAAGGTTACAAAGCCGCTGCTGGCAAAGTAAGCCTGAAGAAATCAGAGGAATCAGTGGAATCAGAAAGTGAACAAAGCCAGAGCAGCCCCTTATACTCGCGGCTAAGAGAATTTGCCACCTATTGTCCGAAACCGCGGTATATGCAGCGGCACGAACGATTCGCCTACGGCAAATCCTAAGTGTCTCTGGTATAGCCTGCATAGGCCATGGAAAACGGAGGGACCTGAAAGACAGAGGTGTCCTTGGGTGCTGAACCCCTGAGGGTGCCTGCGGGCGTAAGAATCTGTAGAAAAGGGTGCGAGTGCGGATCTATCGCCTTTGCACCTGAATAGAAACTGGAAAACCACAGGGCGGCGCTGGCATCCGACACTGCGTTTGCTACGAACTGCAGCATCAAAGGAGGAAGAAATGGCGAAAGACTTGATTGCGTATTTTTCAACAGCGGGCGTGACCAGGAAACTTGCAGAGAAGCTGGCGAACGTAACCGGCGGAGATCTCTTTGAAATCCTTCCGGAGCTTCCTTATACGAAAGAGGATCTGAACTGGCAGAATCCGGAGAGCCGCAGCAGCGTGGAGATGAAAGACAAAGCCTCCCGCCCGGCGGTCGCGGGGAAAGTAGATGAGATCGGACAGTATGACAGGATTTTTGTGGGCTTTCCGATCTGGTGGTATACTGCGCCGACCATCATCAATACCTTCCTGGAGCAGTATGACCTCGGCGGGAAGACCGTGATTCCCTTTGCCACATCGGGAATGAGTCCGATTGGGAGATCTGCGGAGGATCTCAGACCCTCCGCGAAGGGAGCGATCGTCCTGAAAGGAGAACGCTTCTCCGCCACGATCGGTGAGGCAGAGCTGAAAAAGTGGGTGGAGAGCTTCTCCTGAATCAGTGAGAGATGGAAGACCTGATCCAGTCGGAGCTTTCAGGTGCAGGCTGGATCATTGCCCCCAAAAAGCATATCGCCGGGAGCGGACAGGGCAGGGACGAAATAGAAATAGAAGCGCCAGAGCGCTGGAAAGCCGGCTCTCTGGCGCTTTTTGCGCCCTGCTGAGGGCGCGTGAGAATCCGCAAAGCAATATCCGCGCGCTGGGGATTTTATGACGCAAGAGCTGAACATGGTCAGATGGACGATCACCTTGCACTCCTGTACTCTGGCCGGGAGCAGATATACCCGCGAGCGTGAGAATTTGCGACAGGATTGGCGCGAGCGGGCATATACCGGTGAAACACCTGGCAAATTCGAATGGTTCCCGGTATAGAGCTTGCCATGCTCCTTAAAGCCAGAAAGATTAAGAAGAGAGCAACAGCTCTGGGCGTCAGAGCCTGATTGATGGAAAGCATCATCCTGGGATGTCAGTAGAACGGCGCATTGAGGAATCTGATCGCATCCCGGATGACTGACTGAGCGGAAGCCTGCTTTTGGAATAAAGATTGAAACTGCTTTTCTTTCTCGGTACTGTCGCCATCAAATCTGGAGAAGACCTTACCTCGAGAAGGGGCGAAAGGGGAGTATTCCTCCTTCTGTATTCATCCCTATATTTGTATTTAGATTGTTACATCATGCTGCCAATCCACTTCTGAGAAGGTCTGCATAGGCATACGGCATGGAAGCAAACCGGCGCAAAAAGAGACTGTGCCACAGCGGGATGAGGTGCTATAGTCAGGCGCAGAAGGAGGGGGCAGTTCATGAAGATCTCACCAGTAAGTCAGTAAGCTTAAGAGACAGGAATTGATGAC